>WAOH01000180.1 GCA_015521385.1 Thermoproteota archaeon | reverse complement strand
TCAGATGTGTATAAGAGACAGTGTTAAATACGCGGTGACTGGCAGCAAGCAGATCTACGTACACAAGTGGGAACCCATGGTGTTCCTAAACCTCAGCAAGACCGAGGTGGTGCCGCCGTCCATTATAATCGCCAACGTAACGGTCCTCACGGGGCCACCCCTGTATCCGACGGCCATGAGGAACGTGGTGGTGAGAGTGGAAGACAGCGTAGCAGGCCTCCTATACAACGAAACCGTTGAATACTGGGACTACCACAGGGCACTATTCGCCAGGATACCGATAAAGATCCCAATGGATGCTCCCGGAGGTCAGCAGAAGGTATCCGTGACCGTCGAGTACGAGGTGGCTGGCAGGAGGTTGAGGACATACGTGGATTACCCTTACAAGGTGATTAAGCCTTCAAGCGTAAAGATAGAGAAGATAGAAGTCCCCAGAGAGATCAAATTGGGACAGAAGTTCAAGCTCAATGCAACAGTCGTCAACCCGTCTTCATTCAAAGCGCTGGATGTGGAGTTCCACGTTAAGTTCTTGGGAAGACATGAGGTGGCCAAGCTGGGAGACTTGGGCCCGGGGAACTTCTCATTCGTGAGCATACCTCTAAGGGCTGAGGAGGAGGGGAACCACACCGTAGTGGCCTGGGTAGCTTGGGTCCAAGAATATCCCAAGGAACTAAAGAAATCGAACGAGACCAGCAGGGTAGTTCATATAGAGGCGGAGGAACAGTGGTACTGGATCGTAGCTCCTGTTCTGCTTCTGGTGATCGCTATTGCGGCAGTTAAGTACCTTGTTAAGAGAAGAAGAGCTGAGGAATCTTAAAGATCTCGTGATCGAAGAGGGGGGAAGGGTACTCCCTCCTAGGAGCAAGTGGGAGCTCTTCAGATTCGAATTGCTTGACTACAAGGGAATGGTGTACTCGAGCGGTAAGGTGGTGTACCACGAACCCCTCATTCCCCTAATAGAGAGATCGCTGGTGGAGGGACCTGAAATCGAGGTGGGATCGGACGAGGCAGGGAAGGGCGAGAGGTCCGGTCCCATAGTCGTAGCCGCGGTGGCATTGGATGGAGAGGGAAGGAGGTTCCTCAGAGCTAGGGGGCTGCTGGAATCCAAGTCCCTATCCGAACGCAGGCTCTTCGAGCTAGCTGACATGGTGGAGGGGAGGGCGCTCGCACTTAGCTACAAGATAGTGACCCCTGATCAGTTGCTGGCTGAGTGGAGAAAGGGGAAACTCAATTACATGCTAGCGGAGTGGCACCTCGAAGTCGTTTCGGATGTCTTGAAGAGGGTGAATGCCTCCAGAATAATCGTAGACTCTTTCGACGAACCCAAGCTCAGAGAGGCGTTCTCGCCCCTAGCGGACCAAGGAGTGGAGGTGGTGATAGAGACTAGGGCCGACCTCAAGTACCCGTCCGTGGCCGCTGCCAGCATCATAGCGAGGAGGATCTATTTAGAAAAGATGGATGAGGGAGCGAAGTGGGTGTGATCACCCGGGGAAGGGGTGCTTATAGCCTATCTTCCTCAGGAACTCCATCCTCTCCTTTACATCCTCCTCCGACTCCACTCCAGTCGGGGTACCCCCATCTATCACCCCGAGGATCCCCCTGCCGTCGCCCACGTCGGCCACCACGACCTTCAACGGGTTTGCCGTAGCCGCGTGGAGGGTAACTATCTCCGGTAACTGCTTGAGGCGGGGAAGGACGTTTATGGGCCAGGCGTCCTTCATGATTATCACCAAGCAGTGGCCTGCTGATATCTTCTTAGCTCTCTCCACGGCCGCCTCTATAAGCTCCGGATCGTTGCCCGCCTTCCTTATGAGTCTGGGCCCGGATGATTCGCAGAACGCGAACCCGAACTTAATGCTAGAGCAGGAATCGGCCAGAGCCTCGTAAACATCCTCAACCGTCTTTATGAAGTGGGAGGTCGCTATTATTATGTTGGTGCCCTCCGGCGGGGTGACATCGACGACCTCCAGCTTCAGATCCAAGAGATCACCCCTCCACTATGGACCCTATCTTATTGAATAAGTCTATCAGGGCGTCCTTCTGGAGCTTGTACACCCTGAACTTACCCTTCACTGTTTCCTTGACCAATCCGGCTGTCTTGAGATCAGACAGGTGGTGAGAAATGAGCGACTGGTCCTTCTCCAGTATGTAGGATATGAGGCAGACCGGCATCTCGGAGGCCGCCAGCAGCAATATTATGTCTAACTTTGTTGTATTGGACAAAGCCTTGAAGGCCCAAGCAATCCTCTCCTTATCCTCTAGCTTCTCTAGATTGTCCAGAGCCCTATCGATCTTCTCCACGTACTCCCTGATGTCCTCTATGCATCTTCGGGGGACCCTCTTGAGTACCTCCTCTGCCCTACTCATGATTTAACACCGTTGAACACTTGTTCTTTCATTAGATATATATTTTCCCTCGCAGTTTTTAAGGACCATTTGAGGCGACAATGGGAAAATGTGGGATGTCGCCGTAGTCGGAGCTGGACCATCGGGATCAACTGCAGCCTACCTGCTAGCTAGAATGGGTTTCAAGACAATACTATTGGATATGAGGG
>WAOH01000179.1 GCA_015521385.1 Thermoproteota archaeon | reverse complement strand
GGATAAGGAGAGGCTCGATGGCGTGGAGCTGAACTTCGGGAACCCGCAGGCCGTGGTGGAGATGACCTGGCGCGCGGCCTACAGGAGCGGGTTCGGCGACGACATCTCGCTTGGAGGCTACAGGCTCGCTAAGAAGTACGGAAAGCCCGAATTATCGATGCAGGTCAGGGGTCAGTCCCTGCCGGCCTACGATCCCAGGGGAGTGCAGGGTCACGCCCTCGGCTACGCGACCAGCAACAGGGGTGGATGCCATCTCAGGGCCTACATGATATCGCCCGAGATACTTGGTGTCCCGAAGAAGCTCGATCCCTACTCCACCGAGGGCAAGGCCGAGCTCCTGAAGGAGTTCCAGGACGTGTTCGCCGCCCTCGACAGCATGGTGGTGTGCAAGTTCGTCACCTTCGCCTACTGGGATCAGGAACTCGCGGCTCAGGTGAGCGCCGTCACGGGATGGGACATGACGCCTGAGGAGTTCAGGACCGTGGGCGAGCGCATCTACAACGCCGAGAGGGCCTTCAACGCAATGGCCTTCGGCGACGGGGAGGAGTACGACACACTGCCCGACAGGCTCACCAAGGTGCCCATCCCGAGTGGACCTTCGAAGGGCCACGTGGCCAGGCTGGGCGAGATGCTGCCTGAGTACTACCAGGTCAGGGGCTGGGTCAAGGGCAGGCCCACCAGGGAGACGCTGGAGAGGCTCGGCCTGAAGGAAGTGGCCGACAAGATGGAGGAGATGGGCGTTCTGCCCTCCTGAATCTTTCTCCTATTTTTCACGTTTGCCCTCGCGCTATTCACTCCTCCCCCGTCCTTCCGGTGAATGCACGAAGTTCGATCGGAAGAACGCGAAGAAGTAGGGAGATAAGCAGGAAGCGTGATGAGGAGGGGCGGACCAGGATCCCACGTACTCCCGTCCCAGCGGGAGGTGAGAATCCCACCTGGGCCTTCCCCATCACGGTTCTCTTTCCATGGACCAGTCAACCAAGTTCCCGGCGAAATTGAAGCCCGCATGGACCGCCACTGCGGGTAGAAGGGAGCCACTGATGGCCCTGAGGTAGCCAGCCAGCAGGCCGACGAGTAACGCTGATGCCAGCAAGGTGTAAAGAAAGGCCCTAGGGGAACCGGAGAAGGGGATTGCGTGCACTAGGGAGAAGAGCAGAGCAGGTATTGCCACCGCCATCCACAGATCTAGAATGCCGAGGAGCTGTCCCTCCAACAAACCTCTGAACAGGAGTTCCTCGCCTAATGGGGCGAAAACCAGCGCTAAGACGATCCTCTCCCTCGGATTCTCAGGTATGAAGGGTGGTTCATAGTCCCCAGCTAGCCTGGCCGCCAGATAGGCCAGCGGGAGGCCCGCCGAGACCGCTATGACGAAGGCGATAAGTGATAGGGGTAGATCGAGGGATAACCCGAGCTCGTCGAGGCCTCCAGTGACGGCAGCGGTCAGCACCGAGAGCAGGGCATTTGAAACTTGGACTACGACTCCCAAGACAAATTTATCCTCGATCTTCCCGAGCTGGGCGATGATGGATGTTAAGAATGACGATGCGCTTAGTACAATCCCCCAGCAGGCTATGGCGTAGAGGACTCCCAGCGCTTCCATGGGATTTTCCCGAGCGGGGGACCTCTGGTTCAAATTATAAACTATAATATACGAGCCGTCCACTCCCGAAAGTCAGAATCTGAGGAGTGATGAATTGAGGGATCGCGATAAAACCGAGCTAGGATCTGAAGGAATTCGTCACTCGCGTTGGGGAGACCTGCTCGCGAGCTGATCGCAACACACCTCCTGATACCCGATGAGATATTCCACCTGAACTCCTAGGCACCAAGTGTTGAGGATCTGTATTGCTGAATACGCAACCATTATATAAAAGCAGTTGCTGATCCCGCCAAGTGGGAGCATGGGAGCCCCACCCGTCCGCAGTACCAGCGCGAAGGTCAGTCTGATAGCCATGTTCTCTGTTCTGGCTTTTTTGGCGGCTCTATTCGTCAAGATGACCGTCAGCTACGGGGCCATAGCCTACGCGATCGTCCTCCTGATAGGGGCTCTAGTAATCAGGGAGCCCTACTCGGCGACCGCCATCTCTATAGTTGCTGGCCTGCTCTACAGCTTCCAGTCGGTCCTGTTCCTCCTCATACTGGGCGCCTTCATCGTCAGAGGGGCGGTGATAGACCTCTCCTTCTGGCTCACCGGGGTTTACAGGGATGCGGCGCAGGGGAGGTACAGGGTCGTCCCCATAGCTGCGACTATGGTGATCTCCAGCTTCCTCGCGGGCATCTACCAGTACCTCTTCATAACGCTCTTCTTGGGGAAGCTGGTAGACTTCGGCGCCTTCATAGTGTCCACGATCTTCCTGGTGGCCCTGGCCTCTAACGCCCTGGCGGGCATCATCGTCCCGAAGTACGTGATGCCCAAAATCAGGCTGAGCTGGTGAGGGCGATGACCCACCTCAGATCTCTCTTCGCCGGAAGTGAAACCCTCTCGGCCGCTGAAAGGGCCGCCATGTCGTCCCTGAGGAGGGGAGGGATAAGCTCCGTGATCTGGGTCGTGACCGAGAGGTGCAACCTGAAGTGCATCCACTGCTACGAGGGGGGCAGGGTCACGCCCGAGCTGTCGACCGAGGACGCTCTCAAGATCGTTGAGAGGCTGGAGGAGGCAGGCAAGCCACTCACCTTCGTCTCGGGAGGGGAGCCCCTCCTCAGGGAGGATATAATGCTGCTGCTGGGCAGGCTCAAGGAGAGGGGCATCCGTGTTATCCTGAGCACCAACGGGACCCTCGTCGACGAGGGGGTCGCGAGGAAGCTCGCAGACCTAGGTGTGGATAACGTCGCCATTCCCCTCTACGGCCCGGAGGAGATGCACGACGCCTTCACTAGGATTCCGGGATCCCACGAGAGGGTCATGAGGGCCCTGAAGCTGCTGAGCGATCACGGCCTGGGCCTCACAATCAAGACCGTGGTGGCGAGGAGGGTGCTCCCCTACATCAGGTATCTGTTCGATGTGGCCCAGACCTTCAACGCTAGGGCCGTCTACCTATGCGACTTCATACCCGTGGGGAGAGGGGCCTTCCTCCGGGAGGAGGTTCCCTCCAAGGAGGAGTGGCGAGCGCTGCTGGACTGGTTCATCGAGGAGATGATCCTAGGCGATGCCTACGACGGGGTGGAGATAGACATAGGGCTGCACCCCTCCACGGCCATATATGTGATGAAGCGGCTGGAGGAGAGGGGGATCGATATCTCGGAGGCCGAGAGGAAGATGAGGGAAAGGCGCCTCTCGGTGGAGGGCAGGGGCTTCATATCCATCTCGCCGACCGGGGATGTGCTCCTGAGCAACTACCTCACCGACCTCAAGATCGGCAACGCCCTGCGCGACGATCTCAGGGACGTCCTGAATCACCCCCTGTACAGGGCCGCAGGTGACTCCTCCATGTTAAGGGGGAGGTGCGGAATCTGCCCGTACAGGGACATGTGCGGCGGTTCTAGGGTGAAGGCCCGCATCTACACGGGCGACCTGCTGGGGGAGGATCCCACTTGCCTCATCTGAACTTCGACGAGAGGCCCATTCTGGTGTTCTGGGAGATGACCAAGGCCTGCCTCCTCAAGTGCAGGCACTGCCGGGCCGAGGCCATACCGGAACCCCTGCCCGGGGAGCTCAGCACGGAGGAGGGCATGGAGCTCATTGATCAGGTGAGGGGTTTCGGGAGGCCCTATCCCGTGCTGATCCTCACCGGCGGGGATCCCCTGATGAGGCGCGACCTCGAGGAAATAGTGAGGTACGCGACCGACTCCGGCCTGAGGGTGGGGATTGCCCCTGCGGTGACCGAGAGGCTCCTGAAATCCCTGGACACCTTGGCGAGGTACGGTATCAGGTACGTCTCCATAAGCCTGGACGGCATGGCCGAGACGCACGACCACATAAGGGGGGTCGACGGCCACTTCGAGGCCACGGTCGAGGTGCTGAGGAAGCTGTCCAGTGGGGACTGGATCCCTCAGGTGAACACGCTCGTCTCCAAGGAGAGCGTCGCCGACCTGCCTGACGTCGCCCACCTCCTCGCTAGGGTGGGGGTGAGGATATGGGAGCTCTTCTTCCTCATAAAGGTCGGCAGGGGGATAGAGCTCACCGACCTCTCACCCCGGGAGTACGAGGACGTCGTCCACTTCCTCTTCGAGGTCTCTAGGTACGGCTTCGAGGTCAGGACCGTCGAGGCGCCCTTCTTCAGGAGGGTCTACCTTACCAGGAAGGACGATGATATCGATGCGGATGAGGGGTACGTCGACAGGGTGGCGGAGAGGTACGGGCTCGGGGACCTCTACAAAGAGTTGACCGGGAAGCTCATAGAACTTATGGGGCCGCCCGGCGAGGTTCCCTCCCTGAGATCCACCTTCACAAGGGACGGTTACGGTGTCATCTTCGTGGCCTATAATGGAGATGTGTACCCCAGCGGCTTCGCACCCTACAGCCTAGGTAACGTGAGATCCGGGAACTTGGTTGAGATCTACAGGAACAACGAAATTCTGAAGAGGATAAGGCGGGCTGAATTCAAGGGTAGGTGCGGGATCTGCGAGTTCAGGCACGTCTGCGGGGGGAGCAGGGCCAGGGCGCTGGCGTTGAAGGGCGATATACTGGGCGAAGATCCTGCTTGCCTCTACGTTCCACGGGCAGCTAATTGATATTCACCCCCTTCCTTAATCTCCCTCACCAATCCCTCCCTTACCCTTCCTCCTCACTCCCTCCTCTCTTCTCTTTCCAGGGCTCCCTGACCTCTCCCGGCTCCCTAAGCTTGTCTCCATATTTCCCGAATATGAGATAGGTAATAGGACTGAGAACCATAAGGAAGATAAAGTCCCTAGCGTGCTGATCGATCACACCAGTCCAGTCACCACCGGTCAGCTCCAGCAGGCTGATGGGATAGAGGAAGATGGCTAAGATCACGAATAACGCATACTCCAAGATCCAGCATGGGAGGGAAGGGGCTAAACCTCTCCTCCAGAGGAGGAGGTAGTCCAGAACTAGGATCCCTATGATGAGCATTATCACAACCAGCCCCTTGAGAAATGGTATCCACGCTCCCCTGGAGGCGGCGACCGGATAGAACACCACAAAGTGAGAAGCTAGGAAGCTGAAGGCGATGAGGAAGACGAAGGTCTTGTACGAGAAATCACTGCTGGCCTTCTTCAGCGTGGTCGTACATC
>WAOH01000178.1 GCA_015521385.1 Thermoproteota archaeon | reverse complement strand
GTTCTAACTGTAACACATCCGTGAGATTCTGGGGGGTTCACACGTCCGCGACCTTCTTCTCCCTTTCCACGGTGACCTCCTTCCTAGGCAATCTCCTCACCAAGAACTCCTTCCCCCTGTATTCTATCACTGCGATGATCCCTTCCTCCACCAGCCTGCTGATCAGGGAGTCGGCATCGACCCCCTTCTCCCTCAGGAAGGCCTTGGCGAAATCCAGCCTTATCGGGTGAACGGCAGTCGTTGCCTTGAGGTACTCCTCGGGGTCATCGGACACCTTGAAGCCCGGACCCTCGTATCCAGTCAGGAGCTCCACCCTAACCCCGCTGACCTCCTTGAAGGTCAGGTAGTAGGTGGAGAGCGTCCCCTCGTCTGGAGGCTCGACCCATGGCTCGGCAGGCGGTCTTATGGGTATCGCCACGTAGGAGATGTCGGGGTCCAGCCCGGAGACGAAGCTGCCGACCTTCTCCGCCTCCTCCTCTCCATCGTTGACGCCCTTGACGAGCATGGTCTCTGTGAGCAGCCTGCCCGGGAAGGAGGAGGAGAACTCCAGCAGCCCCCTCAGGATTTGATCCAGATCCAGCTCCGGGTGAGGCCTGTTCACGAGCTTCCACACCCTCTTGGTGACGGCATCGACCTTGACTGACACCATTTCAGCGAGCGAGAGGGCCTCCCTGACCTCCTCCATGAAGATGAGGGAAGAATTAGTTATGACGGCCACCGGGATGTCCAGAGCCTCCTTTATCCCCCTTATCTCCTCCTCGAGGTGGATGTCGAGGGTGGGCTCCCCGTCGGGCACGAACGTCACTACCTCGGGCCTAACCTCCTCGGCCTTCCTCACCACCTCCTCGACAACCCTCTGAGGATCGTAGAACTCCTTCCTCCTGATGTCGATGTGAATGGTCCTCCCCACCTGGCAGTAGATGCACGAGTAGGTGCAGTGCTTGGGAGGGATGTTATTCACGCCCAAGGAGAGGCCGAACCTCCTTGATGGGACGGGGCCGAACGCTATCACTCGGTGATCGTGAAGTTAAAGGGATTAAACCTTTGTTGAACCTTCATCACGCGGCTCCCCGTTCGGCTCGTGGGATCAGAGCATGAGCCCCAGGGAGGAGAATATCCTCCTGAACCTCCGCATCTCGGTCAGATACCTGAAGCCCTCCTCGGTCAGGTGGAGGCCACCCTTCTCCCCCTCGTAAATGAGTCCCTTCTCCCTCAGCAGCCTCAGGTACTCCACCAGCCTAGAGTAGGGCACGTTGACCTCCTGACCGAGCCTCGTCGGCGCTATCCCCGGGTTGGCCGCCACGGCCTCAAGCATGTCCATGACTATGGCCGCCTGGGATCTGTACTTCCTCCTCACCCTTTCACCCTGAGCACGGGAATGAGCAGGAGCAGGGCAACGGGTCTCACTGTCTCGCCGGTGACGAGGAGCCAGGGCTTGGCGTAGAGCAGTGAGAGGAAAGTCATGAGGTGGGAGATGCCCAGTCCCAGGTAGGCAGCGGTGGCGTGCTTGGAAGCCCTGCCGTAGGACACCAGGGCAACGTAGAGGATTATCGCGGCCGGAAGCAGGGGGATCAGCGAGAAGAGCCTCTCCGCCGGTGAGGTGGCCTTGATCGCTAGCAGGAGATAGCTCAGGGTGAAGGAGAGCTGTATCGCGATGAACCAGTGGTTCGCAGCGAGGTCGGAAAGCCATACCCTGGGCGGGGCGCGCGGAGGGGATGAGAGGGTCACTGAGAAAACGGCCGATGCCAGGAAGGAGATCACCATGATGGAGAAGGAGCCAATTATCAATCCCATGCCCGGGATCCCCATCCTCCGGGCCATCCAGGCTTGGAGCGTGAGGTAGGACGCTATGAGGGCGGCTCCCAGGTTGAGGACCGATATGGTCAGCGCGAGGGACGGTGGGATCGCCTGCATCTGGATCGTGGTTCACGGAATCGGTACCTATTTAGAGTCACGGGTAGACCCGGATCCAGGCCAGGAGGAGGAACAAGGCCATGGACGCGAGGAAGTAGGGGACCGAGATCCTGTGGAACCTGTCCAGCTTCAGGTCCGCCATCCTCAGGGTGATGAAGTTGGCCATCGAGCCCACCACGAGGCCCGTCCCCCTGAGGTTGACGCCAATCAAGAGGGATCTCCAGTCAGCGGTGTGGTTGAGCAGGGTTATCGTAGCCGGCACGTTGCTGATGACCTGACTGAGCAGGGCGGAGGAGGCCAGCGCTGTGACCCCCTCGAGGGGAGGAACGACTCCCATCGACCCCAGGATGTGGGAGAGCTGCCCGAAGTCCATGAAGAGGAGGACGAAGATGGCCAGGAGTGGGACATCGATCCCCCTGATGGCCTCCCTCCTCACCAAGAGGGACGAGAGCACGGTGACGGCCACGCCCACCAGGTAGTGCCCGTAGCTGGCCAGCACCGGGTTGACCGTGAGGAGCAGGGCGGCTGAGACTGCCGGGATCGGATCCAGCCTTATGGACACGATCCTAGCCGGCTTCTCCCCCGCATCGGGGAGTATCGAGGAGAAGAGGATCAGCAGCACAGTGGACAGGGCGAAGAAGGGGATGGTTACCCGGAGGATCGAGTCCAGGGGCAGGTGGAAGTGGCTCCAGATGATGATGTTCTGCGGGTTGCCGAAGGGGGTCAGCGCGGATCCCACGTTGGCGCCTATCGTGACGAGGACGAGCATGTCGGAGGGATCGCGACCGGTCATCCTGTGGAGGGTGACCACCAGCGGGACCAGAAGGAACAGGGCCGTGTCGTTCATGAGCACGGCGGCGACGAGCTCAGACGCCAGCAGGATGAGGAACACGCGCTTCCTCCCTTCCACCGAGAGAATCCACGCCGAGACCTTCGAAAAGAAGCCGGACACGTCCATAAGCTTGGAGACGAGCATGAAGGACAGGATGAGCGAGATCGCCTCCAAGTTGACGTACTTGGCCGACCTGAAGAGGAAGCTCGGATCCAAGATGAGGAGGAGGACGTAAACCAGGATGAGGACGGAGAGCAGCTTCTCTCTGAGCAGGAATCTCCTGACCTCAGTAAACGTACCTCCTTACCTCCTCTGTCAGGCCGTAGTCCGGCACTACCTCCTTCCCGTCGCTGGATACCCTCACGTGAGCCACCAAGTAGGGCCCCCAGGCGAGGGGAACGGCCCAGCACCTCTCCGGCTCCCTGTACTCCGCGGCGTCGAGCACCCTCAGTTCGCCCACTATCTCCTCAGCCCTACCCCTGACGACGCTCGGATCCGCTTCCCGTGACGATCTGGGCGGTCTGCCCTTGGGCGAGGGCTCCATTGTGTCGGTGTCTAGGTGGATCCTGTCGAGGGCGTACCCCTGATACATCAGGGGGATGTCCACGTGCCAGCCGTCCGGGCCGCCCCTGATCAGCGCGGGACCGGCGGTCAGGAGGGGCAGGATCTCCCTCACCGTCTCAATAGCCCTCTCAGCTTCCTCCCTGCTTATGGGAGGAGATCCCCGTGGACCCCTTATTCTAATTGGAGGTGGCATCTACCCTCCCCAGGTAGTGTTCGGCCTAAAAGAAAACCTTTCCCAGCTCCTGGAGGGGAGGACGATTTGTCCGTACTCGTAATATATTCTGACGGGCAAATGAGCTCGGAGGAACTGCGACGATGGGTGTTGAGAGTCACAGGGGGTGGTCCGGATGGATCTGACCCAGATCAAGCTCAAGGTGAGGTCGGTGGTGAGCATCTCCCAGCTGGCAATGGGGGTCTTCCTGCTGCTGAGCGGCATAGCCCTCTACATAGCGCCCTCAGGCAGGGGTAGCAGCGAGGCCCTGATATGGTTCATGACAAAGGCCGACTGGGAGTACTGGCACACGGTCATAGGCTTCATCATGGCCGGCTCGGCCCTAGTGCACGTGGACCTGAACTTCAGGACGCTGAAGGTGCTCACGAGGAGGCTGATGGGGTGATGGCATGAATCGGGAAGCGGTGAGGTTCCTCTCCGTGATCGCCCTAGCGGTGGTGATAGCCACCTTCCCCTTCTGGTATCCCGGGGCGACCGGGACGGAGAGCAAGCTGGTGCACGAGGCGGAGAACTCGACCTTCGCGATAAGGGGTGTGTTGAAGGAGGTTGGTGACTACTACGTGGTCGTTGAAACCCAGCAGGGTGAGGTGAAGGTCAGTGTGCACGGGTGGTACAGGGAGAGGACCATGAAGTGGTTCGAGGTCCTGAACGACCTCAGGAGCTACGTGGGATACGATGTGATCATGGAGGTTGAGGACGAGGGTGGAGGCAACCTAGTAGCCAAGCACATCGAGATTCCGTCGGTGGGAGTTAAGTACTGAGCGGACGGTCGCTCCTCCCACTGAGAAACTCTTTTTACGGCATCTTGGTCAATTAGGTTGATGCCAAGGGGGAGGATAGGAAGGTTTCAGGTGATGGGGCTCCTCCAAGCCGCCAGATACTACCTCCTGAAGGGGGACTTGGAGAAGGCGAAATCCTTCGGTCTGAACAGGGCCATCTTCTATGCCTGGGCGAAGAGATCCGGTGGAAGGCCTGCGAGGAGATATGCTGCGGGCGCTACCGCCCCTTCCATGCCGCCAGCAGCGAGAAATATTGAGAAGCTGGGCAATGAAGCGGCATACGTTTCCGAGACTGGATTTTTCACCATTGGCGACGAGGTGCAGAGGCCCGAGGATTACGACAGGCAGATAGCTCAGAGGATCGACGCGGTGGTACCTTACGAGGAAGCCTGGAAGGCTGCCGTGAACTACCTCAAGACCTTTCCGAAGGAAGTACTTCTGGATCAGAGGCAGTTTTACGAGAAGGTCTATCTGCCCGTGAGGGACCACTTCGAAGAGGTGATAAAGAGGTACTCCAAGTCCGGCGGCTTGGATGAGCTGCTGAGCTAGGGTATTATCCATCTCGATACTATCGCGGTGGGGTTGTGACCTCCGATGGATTTTCCCAAGTACAGGTACCCCGGCCTCGATTCGATAAGAGCGGTCATGGAGGCTCTGAGAAACACGTGGACGAATCTAAGGAAGGTGTCCAGGCTCACCGGCCTCAAGGAGTGGAAGGTGAGGTCTGCTCTAGCCTTCCTAGTGTTCGTGGGTATTGCCGAGAGGGTCAGGAGGGGGAGGCTCTTCTTTTACAGGTTGAAAGAGGGTAAAGATCTGTTTAAGTCGTTCATGAGGAACGAGGTGTTCTTCTGGGTGATGTGGTCCCTTTATGTGGGGTTACCCGTCAGGAGGGGTCCGTGGGTCGAGTTCGCACTCAAGTTCGCCACCGAGGCGAGGTGGGTTGAGGGAAATGAGCTGACTGAGATCGGGAGAAGGGAGGTGCTGGCCGCCGCCATAGAGAGGGCCTTCCTCGAGATCGCCGGTGCCAGGAAGGTGGTTCCGCTGTCCGAGATCTCCGAGGTCCTCGAGGGGTGGGGCCTCTCCAAGGAAGAGTTCAGGAGGTCGGCGCTGGGGGCCATCTCTCATCTGAGGAATGCTAGAATAGTGAGGCTCGGTAGGGGGAAGGTGGGAGACTACCTAGACATTCACGGCCTCGTCATAGCCCCTCGAAATTCGACCCTTTAGGTTCGTGGAGGATGGTCCCGGGTTGCTCGTAGAAGAGCATAGCCCCCCGTTCCCCGAGCTGGACCAATCGTGAATGATCTGAGCGCGGTGAGGGATCGGTATTACCCCGTGAACGGATTCCACCGGCCCGATCAGGAGCCCCGTCTCCGATACTCCAGCGTCTATCCTGTCACATTAACCAGCGGAGATCTAAGCCCTCGGTGAGAGTCCGGTCTGCGTGACGGGATCGATACGTTTCCAGGGAGTCAGGTCGCTGTAGGGCCCTTTATTCGCAGTCGGGTGCATTGAGGAAGTGAAGTTGGTCGATGGTAGGAAGAGGGCCTGACAGGTGACTTGAGGTGCTACTGGAGAGGTGCAGGGGTGTGGGGTGAAAGGCGGTCGCACCGAATTCTTTAAAAGGTCATATAACTATAGTTTACACATGCCCCAGTTCAGGTGTCTGGCCTGTGGAGAGATTCTCACCGCCCCGACTAGAGAGGAGCTAATGGAGCTCGTGAGGAAACACGCGAGGGAGGCCCATGGCCTCGAGATGAACCCGATAATAGAGGCGATGGTGAAGAGACTCATCAGGGATTGAGTGGGATTCGGATCTCGTAGCGCTTTGGGAAATATTATTCCGAGTAATTCCAGCTTTTTATCTAGTTTGAACATGAGGAGGTGCCTCTCGGCCCGGTCAGGGAGGCTGCATAGAAT
>WAOH01000177.1 GCA_015521385.1 Thermoproteota archaeon | reverse complement strand
CCCTCATCGGTCCACACATCACCGCCCACAACCTCCTTCGTCACGTAAAACTCGCAGGAGTCGAGGACCTGGTGGCTCCTCGCTCCTATGAGCTGGACGATCCTGGGCCCCTCGTCCATCAGGAGTATGGGCGGCGTCTTGTACACGATCCCCGGCCCGGTCATGGAGACATTCATGAGCCTGATCCTGCTCCCGTCGGGCCTTACGATGTAGAGCTCTACGTACATCACGTTGGAGACCTTGAAGTAGAGGGTCACCTCCTCCCCGACCCTGTAATGCCCGCAGCTGACGTTGAGCCCCTCGCCTCCCCTGTCCGACCAGACATCTGCGAGCTGGCCCTGGGAGCTAGCCGCAGGGGTGGTTCCCGGAGCGGCCCGGACCGAGCCCACCACGATTAGGAGCGCGAGGAGCAGTGCGGGGAGGAGGTACCTCATCGCCGATCCTCACCTCCCGAGGAGAAAAAGGTGATACGACTATCGGTTTACGACTTTACACCTCAAGTAGATCCCAGAGCGCGACACCAAGGGGGCTGGTATCCCGCCTCCCTAACGATCACTCGACAGTAGGCCTCCAGAAATGACTGGGCGAACCTGTCAGCGTGCTTCTCCGTGCCCCTGTGCCTCCCGGCGAACATCCTGATGTGATGGTAGGTCTCGTGCAGGATTATGAAGGGATTCCTGAGCAGGTCCCCCCTAGAAACGAAGATGGTCTCCCTCTTGGCGTCGTAGACTGCTAAGGCCTTGTCGTGCCCCTTCACCCTGCCCACCTTCACCTTGGGAGGCGCTTTCCCGTAGGCAGAGCACACGAGTTCCAGGGCCTCCTCCAACCTTCCTTGGAGTATCAGGGATACGACTACGGCCTTCTCCCTGTCAGTCAGGCTCATTCCACTTCCTCACCATCTCGTCAACCGGTGGCTCCTTCCTCCTCCAGCTTCTCCTGATGGGGTAGCCTCCCACAACCTCCATCGCGATCCTTGAGGCCTCATCCGCCTCTCCAACCTCGTGATCCTCCCAAGAGGGATCATGCCTGAACTCCCCCGGCGAGGTCCAGGAAGGATCGAAGTCGTCCAAGCTTTCTGGCTTGAAGCAGATCGCGACCCTGTCTATCCTGCGGTGAAGGCTCAGGGGTACAGTGAAGAGGGACCGAGGCTTGAGCTGGTTCTCGACCTTCATAGCGAGGGCCTCGTGCCTCGCCCTTATCTCGGCCACCTTCGCCTCCGTCCTGATCCTCACGTACTCGGCCAGGGCCCAGGCGTGATCCAGATCCCTGAACTCTTTAGAAAGAGCATGCTCGTGCACCCTGACGTGTGCCCCTCTCCCGGACCACAGGATGTAGACCGATCTGACCACCCCTAGCCTCTCCAGCTCCTCCGTTATTGCCCTCGCCGCCTCTATCGTCGCTCTCCAGGCCTCTAGGTCGTTGTCGATGTCGAGGTAGGGGGTGACGGCCACCACGTTGGAGTCGTCGTAGGGGTCCTCCCTCGACCTGAGCCTCCTGTAGACCGAGGTCGTGGCGTACACCGCCCTAGTCCCTGTGGCGAGCAGGGTTCCGGGAAGCCTCAGCGACTCCACCACTAGAGGTCTCCTGCCCAGGTGCCTGACCCACCTCTTCCCCGCGAGGGCTAGCCACCTCCCCCTAGAGAACCTGAGTATCTCGCTCCTCACATCCTGCCTGGAATAGTGCGATCTCACCAGGGGGAGGTCCGATCTATCCCTCTCATCGTCAACGAATGGCGCGAGACTCAACCCAGCACCTGTGTGTGGGTCCAAGGATCTAATAAATCGATAAGGATTTGTGGACCTTGCCGCCTGAGGACGGGCGCACCTTCCTCTACTATTTTATCTTCAATCTCTCCTTTATCAGCAGGACATCCCTCTCCAGTCTGGAGAGCTTCTCATCCAGTGCCACTCTCAGGTCGTCCCTCAGGGCCCTCAGCTCGTTCAGCGTCTCGTCCTGCTTCTGCGAGATCGTTTCCAGCCTCTGGATCATGAGCTGCTGGTTTCGGCTGCTCTCGCTCCTGAAGGCCCTCAGCTCGTTCAGCGTCTCGTCCTGCTTCTGCGAGATCGTTTCCAGCCTCTGGATCATGAGCTGCTGGTTGCTCAGCATACCCAGACCGACTTCAATCATCTTGCCGAGCTGCAGGGTGGTAAAGTAAGACCTGAACCTCTCGATATCCATCACGGGCCCGTCGTAATCCTCGAATACGATGTCCTCCACCTCAGCCCCGCCGGGCGCTAGCTCCCTGACATCCGATTCGAACGACCTGACCGAGTCATCAGGACCCTCGTATACAGCCTCGACCTCTTTCTTCCCCACGTTCCTAGCCTGAAAGCTAGTGAGACCGTGTTCGCTCGCCAGTGTGAGGAGGAACATCCGATAGCCTATGTCCTGAACTCTGCTCCCCCTTATCAGGAGTCTCCTCTTCATGCTCCCAGCTCTAGGCCATATGATCCTTTTTAAGCGTTGTTTCACGGACGCTCGTTTTTGATAAGTTTCGTGATTAATCCGGCACTTCAGTCATCCTCACATGCCCACCGATCGCCAGTGCCCGTATAACCCTTTCACGCATAATTCCATATCTAAGAGAGGTGGGACCTTAATGGTGGAAATCACGCAAAGTTTCTCTTGCTATAATGCTCTTCCACCGCATCCGGCGCAGGCCCGGTTCCGGAGTCCGCTTCCCTCCTCTCTAATCTCCCTCATCCGGAACCTCCTCTTCGACCCTCCTCCTAGCCTCCACTATCTTGGAGTACACGCTCCTAGGCATAGCGAAGTCCTCCGCCCTGTACTCCACTGGGCCCACGAGCCTCATCCCCCTCCCCGGCTCTATCACCACCTCGTACATCCTCAGGTCGTGCGGCGTCTGCCTCATCTTCTCCACGAGCAGGTACCTCCTGAGCCTGCCTCCCCTCACCACCCTCCTGAACCTTATTATCCCGTCCGCTATGTGCTCGAGACCGAAGCCGAAGGCCTCCGAAGTCGTGATAGCGTACTGCGTGGTAGCTAGGATGGTGAAATCCCACTTGTGGAGCACTTTCTTAAGGTAGTAGGAGTACTTCCGCGCCATGGCAGGCTTGTCCAGCCAGAAGGCGCTCATGCTGTCTATCACGAGGCGGGCCCTCCCGTAGCCGAGCTCCCTCTTCGCCTCCACGACCTTCTCCACCATGTCCTCGGGATTGAGTGAGCGGAGGCTCCACCTGTCGGAGCCGAGGAGGGCATCTATGATTATCGCCTTCCCCCTCGCCACCGCGTCACCCAGCCTCATGCCCAGCGTCTCGGCCTGCCTAATCACCGATTCTCTGGACTCCTCTGTTGTGACGTAAATCACCTTATCCCCGTCCAGAACGCCCTGCCACGAGAAATGGATGCATAGGACTGTCTTACCGGTCCCAGGCTCCCCGGCGACCGCCACCAAGAAGCCTCTCGGTATCCCCCCTCCCAAGATCCTGTCCAGCTCCTTCACACCAGTCGACAGCCTCTCTATGTCCATCCCTTGGTTCGCACGTGGACGCCTTTTTTCCTTTCCGGTCCGGTTGCTGAGATCGTGGGCCAGCCGATCTTAAGTGG
>WAOH01000176.1 GCA_015521385.1 Thermoproteota archaeon | reverse complement strand
CGTCGTGGGCAATGCTATCATGTGGTTGTCGGTCACGATCCCAGGGGCCCTGGTGGCCATGAGCCTGAGGAAGCCTCTCTTCTTCAACCCGCCCTTCAGGGATCCCGCCTGGGATTGGGCCGAGCTGGCCTACAACGTGGGGCACTGGCACATCCTGCTGGGCATGTGGGGGATCACCGTCCTACTGGTGTACCTGAGCTGGCCCGTCGACCTGTTCGGGACATCCAAGGTGGCCAAGCTGGGCGGATGGCTCTCCCTGCTGGGTTTCGGGGCGGCAGCCGTCTCCGTGAACCTGTACATGCTCGGGAACCAGCCCGGTCCCTACTCCCCCAACCCCTACGGCAACCCCTGGCTGACCTATCTGGTGGAGCCCTCGCTGGTGATCATGAGCCTGGGTATCTTCATCTCTTACGTGTGCCTGATGGGCTCCCTCAGGGAGGGACTGCTGTGGCCCTCCTCCGGGCAGGATATTGGAAAATGATGCAGATATGGATGTGGAGGGCTACAGGGCCCTCCGCCCACCCACGGTGAGGAGGATCGAGTCCACGATCCAGATCGCCGCCAGTCCGGCCAGGGTAATTATGGCTCTGAAGCCGTACGGCAGGAAGAGGGAGGCGATCCCCACGGCGAAGTATGCTATCCCCTCTATTAGGAAGAGTACCGCAACCAGCGTCCTGCCGAAGGTCTCGGCTGACCAGTGAGAGGGTTCTTCCGGTAGGAGAAGGGCGTAGATTAGGGAGTTGAGCAGGGCCGATCCGGAGAGGGCCGCCAGGTAGATGAGAGCTGGTACCGCGCCGTTGGGAATGAGTATGGCGAGCGCGACCGCTATCAGAGCCGCTACGGGCATGTTCACCGTCATGAAGGTGTAAAACTTCACCAAGGCTATCCTGCCCCTCGTGAGAGGCAGGGAGTAAAGTGTCTTGGCCCCGGCTGCCTCCATCACGTACAGGTACAGGATGGAGAAGCCGCCCAGGCCCCCGACCGCGAGGGCTATGGGGGCGAGGAACCCCGCGAATTCCTGAGGCAGTCCCTCGCTGAGCAGGGGGAACACGAAGGTGATCGGGAAGATGAAGGAGTACATTATGAGGGATGCGAGGATCCTCGGCGTCCTGGTGGCCACCTTCACCTCCCTCATCAGGGCCGCGGAGAAGCCGAAGCTCAGGCTCCACTTGGCGGGTCCCTTGGGCAAAGGAACCTCGCCCCTCGTGGCTACCCTCCAGAACCTGGATGTGCCGATCCTGAAGAGGATGTACGAGGCCAGGATGAGGATCAGGGAGGACGACAGGGCTTCTGGACTCCTGAACATCATCACGAAGCTGATGGGGGGCACCATGTAGAGGGCTTGGAGGGCTCCGCCCTCATAGAGCTGGGAGACGGCATCCATCAGGGGTCCCATGACGAAGCCCACGCCCAAGACCAGCAGCCAGATCAACGTGGAGATGGCCCTCCCCTTTATGCTCCTCGTGTACTTGGTGGCCAGCGAGCCAGCCAAGTAGCCCAGGGCCATGGACAGGATTAGGGCGACGAGCGAGCCGATCGCCGCCCCCACTGCTATCAGGGGATCCCCCAGCAGGTAGGACGCCACGACCCCTCCGGGGATGAGGACGAAGGGCAGGGCAGCGCCTCCCCAGTAGATGCCCACCCAGAGGAGCGCCTTCCTTATCTCGGACTCCCCCACGGGGAGGTGAAATATGGGCTCCAGCAGCTTATCTGAAACGAGGACCTGGAGGTTGAGCGCCATGAAGAGGACTCCCATCAGGATCTCCATCACGAACAGCGTTATCAGGGAGGGATACGCGACCTCGGGTCCGCCGAAGGCGCTCAGACCCACCCCTAGGGACATGAAGGTGAACACGGCGAGGAGGAACGCGTTATACTTGAGCATGCTCCCTCCAGTCATTCTGAAGAAGCGAAGGTTCCTCCCCGCCTCCTTTCTCGACCTGTAGGTCGCTTCCTTAGCTACCACCTCGGCTATCCTTCGCCAAGACATGGAATCACCTAGAGGGCCTTCAGCAGCTCCTCCAGCTCAGAGGTCAGGCCAGTGACCTCGAGGAAGTACGTCTCGAGGTCCTTCTTCCCCCTCAGCTCCTCCATCGGTCCCTTCGCCACCACCTCGCCCAAGTGCATTATGGTCACCTCATCAGCCACCGCCTCGGCCAGCTCCAGTATGTGGGTGGAGAAGACGACTACCCTCCCCTCCTCGGCGTACTTCCTCATCAGCTCCTTCAAAACCCTCGCTATCTCGGGGTCGAGTCCCGAGAAGGGCTCGTCGAGTATAAGCACTCTCGGATCGTGTATTAGGGCCGACATGATGAGGAGCTTCCTCCTGTTGCCGTGGCTCAGCTCACCCCCCAGCTTCCCCATGTGCTCCTCCATCTTGAAGATCTTGATCAGAGTCCTCAATCTGGGCTCCAGCTCCTCCTTGGGGATGCCGTAAACGTAGCCGAGGAAGCTGAGGTACTCGGCAGGTGTGAGGCTCTCATATATCACGATCTCCTCCGGAGCGTATCCCACCACCTTCCTCGCCGATATCGGATCCTCCACAGGATCTATCCCGTCCACCCTCACGCTTCCCGAGTCGGGCTTCACGAGTCCAATGGCCATCTTCATCAAGGTGGACTTGCCCGAGCCATTCGGGCCGAGGAGGGCGTGTATCCTGCCGGGCTGGAATTCAACGGTCACGCCCTTTAGTGCCTGTACATTCCCGTACCTTTTGGTCACGCCCTCGTAACTGAGCATGTGTTAATCGGGGGATGGAGTGAAATAATCTTTATCGTCACGGCTGGGACACCCGCATCATAGGACTATCAACTACCACAGGATTCTATAGCTTGCCTTGATTCATCAGATTCCAAGTCGAGAAAATTGAAATCACCTCCACGGTGACCCTGATTCTCCTCCTATCCTCAGGTACTGAGAGGTGGAATTGAACTAGGCTCCAGCTGTGGCAGCACATCCTCGATCTCGGAACTCAAAGAGCTGCGAACTCCTTGAAGAGAGTTTTACAGACGTTGCACTTGTCTGGATCTATCCTTGGGTCTATTTTCTCGTGAAATTCGCAGACGTAACCCTTGGCCAACGAGTAAAGGGCTATCTTCATCAGTTCCGTCTGGATCGTGAAGGGATCAAGCTCCTCTTCGACTATCCTGTTGGCCAGCGACTGGATCCTTTCCATCACATCCCTTCTATCGGAGAGGTCGACGACGCTGCCCCTCTTCATGTTGGCGTATCGCGAGACCGCTGACTGCGTCATAACCAGTATTGACGCTATCTTCACCTCGCTCAATCCCCTCTCCACTAGCATCCTGACTAGGGTGGCCCTGAGGAAGGGCATCAGGTACCGGTAACCTATCTCGAACACGTCCTTCACTATTATCCGCGTCATAGCACGGTGGAAGATATTAATCTTCACCCGCTTCCGCGTCACCCTGGCCCGATCCGGGCACTTCCTCTCCCTTACCCTGCCTCCTCAGGAGTCGGGAGATTATCAGGAAGGAGAGTATCGTGACTAGGGACCCGAGAAGGAAAGCCAGCGCGGGGTATGGTGGTTGAGATGTCTCGACGCGCTCTGGAGTCACTGTCACAATCCTCGTCACGGTGGGAGGGGCTGGGGGCCGACTTCTCGTGGATGTGGGCTTCGCCACCGATCCCTCCCTGATCCCGGTCGTGGTCTCAGGCGTACTTACTTGGACGGTGTAGGTGAAATTGGATGACAGACCGTCGCTCTGCTCCGCCACTATGGTTATCGTGTACCTACCTCCCCTGCTGTACGTGTGAGACTTGGGGAACCCACCTTCATCCTCGCTTCCGTCTCCCCAAATCCACCTCAGGTTGACTGTCGTGTTCGGGGTTCCCGGCTCGACCCTCCCGTTCACGGTCACCGTGAGTCCGGACACCGTGACCCCATCCACCTCCAGCGTTGGAGGGTTCTCCTCAGCCGGCTGGATGATGAGGAGGCGGCAGGTGTCGAGCACCTTGCCATCGTGCAGCAGTTCCAACGTGATAACCCCCTCTTGGAGGGCCTCCAAGTAGATGTATCTCACCTCCTTGGCCTTCAGCTGCCCTTTGAAGATCACCTGCTCTCCCTTGGAGGTGACAGCCCTGAGCTCGACCTCGGCGGTGGAG
>WAOH01000175.1 GCA_015521385.1 Thermoproteota archaeon | reverse complement strand
ACACTATGTCGACTATTCTCATGAGGACCTCATCTATCTTGCCGCCGAAGTAACCGGCGATGGCGCCGACCGTGACCCCTATCAGGAGGGATCCCGAGACCCCAAGAAGCCCCACCCTGAAGGCCGTCACGGTCCCCCATATGCACCCGTAGAAGAGGTCGTACTGCCCCTGTGTGAGGCCGAACGGGTGCTCGGGGCTCGGTGGCGAGGGGGTTATCACGTATCCGTACCTAGGTATCTCGAAAGGATCCCTTCCCGGCCTCGGGGGGGCCAGGTAGGGGGCCAGGATGGCGATGACCACGTAGAAGAATATTATCGCCAGACCGGCCAGGGACAGGGGGCTCTCCCTTATCCTCTTGGCCATGAACCTGAGCTCCTTATACCATATCCTCTCGGAGAGGGGGACCTTCTTCACCTCGCTGACGCTCATGCCACCCACCTCACTGCAACCTCACCCTCGGATCGATGTACGCGTAGAGCACGTCCACGACCAGGTTCGCGATCACGAAGACGACGCCGGTGAAGAGGGCGAAGGCCAGCACGGAGGGTATGTCCAGCTGCTCGGCAGCGTGGGCCGCCCAGTATCCCAAGCCCTTGAGTTCGAACACGGTCTCGGTTATCACCAAGCCGGTCATCAGTCCAGCCACCAGGACCCCGGCCATCGTCACGACCGGTATCAGCGCGTTCCTAGTCACGTGCTTGTTTATTATCACCTTCTCCTCAACCCCCTTCGACCTCGCAGCCAGCACGTACTCCTTGTTCAGCTCCTCCAGCATGCTGGACCTCATGACCCTCATTATACCAGCGTTCCCCACGATCACCAGGTTGAGCACCGGGAGGAAGAGGTGCCTGAGCGCGTCCACGAACACGAAGAGGTTACCGTTGAGCAGCGAGTCTATGGTGTAGAGTCCGGTGTACGTCACCCACTCGCTGGACCTGACGATGGCCTCGGCCTCGGGTCCCAGCCTGCCAGGTGGGAACCACCCGAGCCAGCCGTAGAATATGGCCAGGAGTATTATCGCGGACCAGAACGTCGGCAGGGACCAGCCGACTATGGCCAGGACCCTGGCTATGTGATCGGGCAGCTTGTCCCTGTAGATGGCGGATATCTTCCCGAGCTTCACCCCGACCAGCACTATGAGGGGGGCCGCGTAGATGGCGATCTCCACCGACGTGGGCCAGAGATCCGTGAACGCCCTTATCACGGGTATGTTCATCGACTTGGAGTATCCCAGATTGCCCCTGAGGACGTTGGAGAGCCACGTGAAGTACTGCTCGTGGGCCGGCCTGTCCAACCCGTACTTCTTGATGATCTGGTATATCTTGGAGGCGGCCTTCGGGGAGGTGACGTAGAGGGCGGCCCTCTGCTCGGGGGTGAACACCATCGATATGGCGAAGATCAGTATCGACACTCCCAGAAGCGTCGGGATTATCAGGAGTAGTCTCCGGGCGATATAAGTCGCTAAACTTCCCAAGAGAACACCACCCCATGGATCGGGACGTAACGCGGTACAAAGTAAAAAAGATGGAGAGGGATGCGGATCAGCCCTTCCAGAGCGGGTAGGCGTACACGCCAGGATATATCGGGTTGTAGTACCACCCGTGTACCCAAGTCCTCTCGTAGTGCCTGCCCAGAGGCTGGTACACTATTATGCTCGGTATGTCCTCGTAGTAGATCCTGGTCAGCTCCTTGCATATCTCTATCCTCTTCTGCTGGTCGGTGGTGGTGATCAGCTTCTCCACCAGCTCGTCCACCTTCGGGTTCTTGTAGTGCTGCCAGGCTGCGAAGGTCCCGGAGGAGTGCATGTACGGGAAGACGAAGTTGTACGGGTCGGGGTAGTCGGCCAGCCACCCTATTATGAAGAGGGGCAGCTCTCCCCTGACCATGGCCTTGAGGTAGTCTGGCCACTCGACGGCCTTGACCTCTATGTGGAACTTCGGGTTGAGGCTCTCCACCTTGTCCTTTATCATCTCAGCCAGGGCCTTCCTCTGCTCGTTTCCGGTGTTGTAGAGGATGCTGAACTTGAAGCCCTTCTCCCACACCTTGCCGTCCCAGGCCTTCTGGAAGAGCTCCTTCGCTTTCTCTAGGTCATAGGTGTACATGGGCATGTTCGGGTCGTAGCCGGGCAGTCCCTTGGGTATCGGGCCCGGAGTCCTTATCGCCTCGCCGAACCAGGCCTCCTTTATGTAGGTGTCGTAGTCTATGGAGTAGGCGAAGGCCTTCCTCAGGTTCTTGTCCTGGAAGAAGTTCGGGGGCACACCGTTACCGTCGAGCTTGCCGCTGCCTATGTACGGCGAGGTGGGCGTTATGTTGAAGTTGAAGAACAGGGCGGCGTTGCTCAGGGTCGGCAGGTTCTTGTAAACCCTTATGCCGGGGGCGCTCTCTATCTCCTTGGCGTGCTGCCTCGGGACGTAGGCGATGTCCACGTCTCCCTTCAGGAACATGAGCTTCCTAGTGGACCACTCGTCCACCTTCATTATGATGAACTCGGTGAAGTTCGCGGGCCCGCGCCAGTAGTCGTCGAACCTCTTCAGGACCACCTGCTTACCGTGCTCCCACACTCCCAGCTTGAACGGACCGGATCCGCAGTCGGCCTCCTGGAGCGGTGGATTGTCGGGGTTGTTGTACTTGGTCCAGGTCTCGGCCTTCCCGTCCCAGGCACCGTGCTTTATGGCGCACTCCTTGTCAACTATGCTGCTCCAGGTCTGGGAGAGTATCTGGAGCAGGGTGGTCAGAGGATAGGGCTTCTTCAGGTGGAGGACCACGTTGTTGCCCTCGACCTCGACGGCCTTGTCAATGTCCTCGAACTTGACCACTATGTTCCCATCGCTGTCCCTAGTCGACTCCACCCCAAGCAGCGGGTCGAGGAGCATCCATGAGGGACCTCCGTCCCTGTCCATCACCATTACCCTCTCCAAGGAGTACTCCACGTCCTCGGGAGTCAGCTCCCTGCCGGAGTGGAATTTGATGCCCTTCCGTATCGGGAAGATTATCGTCTTGCCCCCGTCCTTGACTAGGCCGTTGTCGAACGAGGGAACCTTGGTGGCCACTATCGGCACGAACTGATCGACCTTCTCCCTGTCGAAGAATATCAGGGTCTCGTACATGTTGAAGATGACCTCGCCACTGGCGGTGTCGTATGCCCACGCCGGATCTAGGGTCTCAGGCTCGCCTATTGTGGCGACGATAAGCTTATCGGGGTTCTTCACCTTCTCGGCCGGCGCGGTGGTCGTGGTCTTAGTGGTGGTCGGCGGCGTGGTCTTGGGGGCGCCTGCCGTCACGGTCGTCGTGACCGTCTTGACAGAAGTCTGGGTGACCGTGGTGGTGGTCGCCTTACCGGGACCGGCCGCTAAGTAGCCTATTAACAGCCCTATTATGAGTAACACTATCGCTATTCCCCAATCCTTCGCGGTCATCTGCGTTCACCTCTAGACACCTTCCGGTGTCCTTGTCTAGTTTCTCATTGAAATAATATAAAATTTACCCGAAACTTGCGACTTATTTTTACTATAGTTCCCTTAAATCTGGAATAGATTTACTGATACTTGCCGACTTCGTAGTCAGCCTTGGGAATCGACCCGGATTAAGGGTGAGCTTTTTTCCAAGAAGGGGTTTTGTGAGGGGCATTCGAGGCCGGTAAGTTCTGAGAACATCGGAGGGAGTATGTTGGATCCTTCAAATGTATTTTCACAACTTTTGGTTCGAAAAATTATGCCAATGGTCGGCCCAAGCCCCGAGATCCGTTTAAGGACGGGAGGTGAATAGAGGGCCACACGAGAGTCGACCTGTCCCGACACAGGAACAGATCACGTGGACAGGAAACCGCCATCCACAGGTATCACTGCCCCGTTCACGTAACTCGCCATGTCGCTGGCCAAGAACAGTATCACCCTAGCCACCTCGTCGGGATCTCCCATTCTCCCCATTGGAAGGCGCTTCAGAAACTCCTTTGCCTCCCCCATCGCCTTTATTCCCAGCTTCTTGGCCACTCTCTTGACCCCCTCCGTGTATATCCCGCCAGGGATCACTACATTCACCCTGAACTTCCTGCCGTAGTCCCTAGCCAGCGATCTGGTGAGCGCTATCACCGCAGCCTTGCTCATGGTGTAGTGGGCCAGATCCTCCTTGAATGGAAGTATGGCCTCGATGGAGCCCACATTCACGATCACGCCGCCTCGTTTCTCCCTCCTCCTTATCATGTGCTGGCTCATCCAGAAGACGGAGAGGGCATTGACCCTCATCACCCAGTCTAGAAAGCCCTCCTCGACCTCCGTAAACTCCTTGAAAGGGTAGACCCCGGCGTTGTTAACCAGAATGTCCGGAGCACCTTCTATCTCATCCCAGAGCCTGTCTATCTCGCTCTTATTGGAGAGATCGACTAGCATGGCCTGAATCCTGACCTCGGAGATCTCCCTAGTCAGCTTCTGCAGCCCCTCCCCGTCCACATCAACGGCTATTATGTCCGCTCCCGCCTCTGCGAACCTCAGTGCGGTTGCCTTGCCTATTCCCGACGCGGCTCCGGTTATCATAGCGGTCTTTCCAGCCAGCGAGATCATCTCGGTTAACGTTGGTCTCGTTACCGTGGGTAATCCGGGTAGCATGATATCCCGTCCGGTGGATCCGTTAATAAATCAAGCGGTATCCATATGCATTCCCTAGATCATTTGACGATCATTCAGTTGTAAAATCAATGATGTTTTTCAGGGATTAATTTGAGAAATTACCGTATGAGGTCCCACTATCCTGTGCTTCATTTTGCATAGACAATTTGTCTGTATCACTTATAAACCAATGTTGGATTTGGCCTTGGTGATCCCATGAGAGCCGTCGAGATAGCTGTAGGCATCCTAGCCATCGCGGTGCTGGGACTGGCCGGATATGCCATGCTAACCGTCATCCCTGACAGGGCGGTGGGCACGTCACCCGTAGATCAGCCCGTCACCTCCGAGGCGAGAAGGGGTTACGGATACGGGGGAGGTGGGCCCCCTTCTGAAGTGAGCGACCAGCCGCTGGCTACAGTCCCCTCCGGAGAGCTGAGTGAGGAGGAGAGGGAGGGCATCCTCTACATGAGGGAGGAGGAGAAGCTCGCCAGAGATGTGTACCTCTATCTGTACGACAGGTGGGGACTTCAAATCTTCCAAAACATAGCGAGGAGCGAGCAGCGGCACATGGACATGGTGAAGGTACTCATCGACAGGTACGGGCTCGAGGATCCTGCCAAGGAGAGGGGCGTCTTCACCAATCCCGAGCTCCAAGCCCTGTACGACGAACTCATCGAGAGGGGAAACCACTCCCCAGAGGAGGCCCTCAAGGTCGGTGCCCTGATAGAGGAAGTAGACATCAAGGACCTGAAGGAGTGGCTGAGCAAGGCGGACAACGTCGACATAATCCAAGTGTACGAGAACCTGATGAGGGGGAGCAGGAACCACCTCAGGGCTTTCACCTCGGTGCTGAGACAGTATGGAGTTACGTACCAGCCTCAGATCCTCAGCATGGAGGAGTACACATCCATAATCAGCGGGGAAATGGAGACGGGGATGGGTAAGGGACCCGGGCGCGGTCGCGGTGGTAGGGCCTGAGCCCTTCCAGCGACGTCCCATCACCCATATATTTTTGCGGGATAAGCAACCGGGAGGGAAAATGAGGATAGCCTTCCCGGTTCACGATCACAGAGGGCTGGATGAGGAGATTTTCGAGCACTTCGGACATGCCCCAGCCTTCCTCCTCGTGGATGTTCAAGGAAACACCGTGAGATCCCATGAAACTGTTGAGAATCCTCATTCCGGGGAGCACGGGCCGGGTGTGGTTCCCTCCTTCTTGGCCAAGCAGGGAGTTGACGTGCTGATATGCAGGGGGATGGGCGTTAGGGCTCGACTGTTCTTCCGGCAACTCGGGATAGAGGTGATCACCGGGGCCGGAGGGAAGGTTAGGGAGGTCCTCAAGGCGTACCTCTCCGGAGAACTTACCTCCTTACCCTACGAGCCGAGGGAAAAATGGCACCATCACGAACCCCGAACATTCTGAATTTATATTCGTCATAAAACTACTGTTTACTTTATTTATTAGCCGATATTCTCATGCTATCCCAAGCTTTTTATTCGAACGATTCCTGTTATGTTCATGCCAAAGGTCAAGGCCCTGTTGGAGGCCCACGGAAGGCCCCCCAGAGAGGTGTATCTGGATCATGAGAACTCTGGATGGGTCCCACCCGAAGTAGTCGAGGCGATGTTGCCGTACTTCAACGAGAGAGGGTACGGCCACCCATCGATAACCAACAAGCCCGGATGGGAGGCCTTGGAAGTTGTCGAATCAACGGCAGAGCTCGTGGCTGATACCTTGGGTGGCGAGCCGTCCCAGATAAACTTCGTCCACAGCGGCACCGAAGCCAATAATTTGGCGATCCTAGGCTCGGCGAAGGCCCTCAAGAGGAAAGGAAAGGTGATCATATCTGATATCGAGCATTACAGCGTGCTCCTGCCGGCTCTTTCCCTTGAGGAGGCTGGTTTCACCGTCGTCAGGGCACCCGTCAATGAGGAAGGGTTTGTTGATGTGGATGTCCTGAGGGAGCTTGTTGACAGGGAAACGGTCCTGGTGAGCATTCAAGCCGTGAATCACGAGATAGGCACGGTACAGAAGTTGAAGGAGATTGTGGAGGTGGTGAAGGACAGGAATCCCGACGTTATCTTCCACACGGATGCCTGCGACGCTTACGGGAGGGTTCCCCTGAGGGTCGACGATCTCGGTGTGGACATGGTGACCCTGAGCTCTCACAAGGTCCTCGGGCCCAAGGGTGTTGGCGTCCTCTGGCTATCGGAGGGGATCAGGGTGGAGCCCCTACTGAAGGGCGCGCTGAGCTCTCAATCCCTGTGGCCGGGGGTGGAGAACGTCCCGGCGCTGGCTGGATTCAAGAGAGCGGTGGAGCTGGCCTTCGATAACGACTTATCGAAGGTCCGATCGCTCAGGGATAGGCTTATAGAGGCTGTTCTCAGCGAGGTTCCGGATACCCTGCTCAACGGGCCATCTGGTGAATTGAGGGCACCGGATAACGTCAATATAAGCTTTCTACACGTCGAAGGGGAGGCCCTGACGGTCGAGCTCAGTTTGAGAGGTGTTTACGTTTCCAGCGGGAGCGCGTGCACTTCGAGGGTACTGGAACCCAGCCACGTCATGCTCGCTATCGGCAGGAGTTACGAGGCCGCCCATGGAAGCCTGCTCTTCAAACTCACAAGGTACCACAGCGAGCAAGATGTCGACTACGTCGTGGAGCAGGTAATCGAGGCCGTCCGAAGGCTGAGGGAGATAAGTCCCTTGGGGAAAGGTTAATATTTCCATGACTATGGTTATATGAGAAGGTGTGCACATGAGTACCAGGGTGCCCTTGCCTTATACCCCCATGGTGCTGGAACTCTTCAGGAACCCGAAGAACCTAGGGAAGATGGAGGATCCCGACGCGTTCGCCCAAGCCGGTAGTCCCGCCTGCGGTGATGTGATAAGCATATACCTCAGGATATCGGAGGATGAAGTTATAGAGGAGGCCAGCTTCGAGAGTTACGGCTGCGCAGCCAACATAGCGGCCGCAAGCATATTGACCGAGATGGTGAAGGGGAAGGCGCTGAAGGAGGCTTGGAACATAGGTTGGGAGGATATAGCGGACAGGCTGGGAGGGCTCCCACCGGTTAAGAGACATTGCAGCATCCTTGCAGTCGGTGGGTTGAGGAGGGCCATCCGCCATTATTACGAGGGTAGAGAGAGGCCGGACTGGCTGCCCGAAGAGCTGACAACCGTGGAGAGACAGGCTCTCGAGGAGGAAGAGATGATAGAGAGGCTGTATGGTGGTAAAGCCGCGGGAAGGTGATTCGAGAGATCACACTCTGATTATGGGATCATGGAACATCCCTTCGTGGCTCGGTGAGGAGCTCGGGTCTTCGAAAGGAGGCGAGCCTGAGAATGCGCGGCACCGGGACGTTGAGCTTCTCAACCCTGATACTGAGACTCGATGAGATCTGGCTTAAGTCGCCTCCAACGAGAAGGAAGATGCTCTCCCTCCTCGAGGGCAACATTGAGAGATTTTTGACGAGAGAGGGGATCTCCTACAGGCTGACTAGGGGAAGGGGAAGGATCTACATAGAGGTCGAGCCCGATCGCTCCGACGAGGCTGCCGACATCCTCTCACGGGTCTTCGGTGTGTCTTCCCTGAGCCCAGCAGCTGTAGTAGATAAGAGGACGGAGGCGATCAGGCAGGCCGTGATAGAGGCTGCCTCGATGGTCGATGGGACCTTCGCCGTGAGGGTGAACAGGTCGGACAAAAGCTTCCCCATGACGTCCCCGGAGCTGGAGAGGTGGTTAGGGGCTGAGGTCGTGAAGAGCACCGGAATGAGTGTGGACCTCACGTCTCCAGATGTCACCATAGGCGTGGAGATATCGGACAGGGTGTACATCTTCACCGAGACCATCAGGGGACCTGGAGGGCTCCCATACTCCTCTCAGGGGAAGGTCCTTTCCCTGATCTCCGGCGGAATAGACAGTCCCGTCGCCTCATGGCTGGTCGCGAGGCGCGGAGCTGGCACCGACTTTTTGATGGTCAGTCCCGGGCTGGTGGATGCTGAGAAGGTCGTGAGGGATATCTGGAGGTATCTGGTCGATAGATGGGGGATGGTCGGGAGCCTCTACGTGGCTAGGGCGTCCGATGCCTTCTTGGAGATATCCTCCAAGGTGAGGGAGGGGCTGAGGCAGATAGTGCTGAAGAGGTTCATCTACAGGGTGGGCGAGCGGATAGCGAGGGAATCCGGCGCCCTGGCCTTGGTGACTGGGGAGAGCCTGGGACAGGTCTCATCTCAGACCCTGAAGAACCTTAGCGTGATAGAGGAAGCCGTTAGGATACCCGTTCTCAGGCCTCTGATAGGTATGAACAAGGTGGACATAGTCAGGATGGCCGAAGAGATAGGGACGTTCGACCTCTCGTTGAAGGGAAGGGATTACTGTCTGCTGGAGAGACACTCCAACGCCTCAGGCGACCTTGTGGAAGTTCTGCGTGAGGAGGAGCGCCTCTCAGCGGACCCGGATAGGATCGAGATCTTACAGTTCGATCCGGAATGAGCTACTAGGGGCTGAGGGCTTTCGGAGGGGATCCGGCTAGAGATAACTCGCCCGCGAGCCAAAAAAGCATCGGGTTAGTGGAACTGGGACCTCCACTTGAAGCCGACATCCACCTACTGAGGGGATCCCGCATCAAAGGTCCTCCCGTCCGATGTATGGTTCGGTGAGCTCCACCAGGGTCAGCCTGCCCTCCTTCCTGAGCCTGATCTTCCCTTCCCTCTCCATCCTCCTCAGTCTCCTCCAAACGGTGGCCCTGGGCTCATCGACCTCCTTTATTATGACCGATTGAAACTCCTTACCCCCTCTCTCCCTGAGCAGGGATATTATCCTCTCCTCGAGTTCGTCGTCCAGCTCTCCGCTATCATCCTCCTTATGCCGCTTCTTGGACCTCGCTTTCACCGCTCCAAGGACTGTCAGGGAAGCCAACAGGACGGTGAGTAGCAGATAAGGGACGATGGAACTCCCCTCGGTGGAGCCTCCGCCCGGTTCGCTCGCCTGGGGGTTCGCGGTTCCCGCCTCGTTGGTCCCCTTACTCATGGACTTCCCACCAGTTGGGGAGGAGGACGTAGTTCGGGACTGGGACGGGAGCTGCGTCGAACCAGCGCTGGCGCCGGGTTCCGAGGAGGGTGACCCGGCCCTCGCAGTATTCTCGGTGGGAATCCTGCCCAGTCTGTAAGCTATCCATACGTCCCCGCCTTCGAAGGTCACCTCGATCCATTTCCCTCTCAGCTCTATCCCCTGCGGAATGCTTGACATCCCCAAGATCCTGCTATCTCCGGGGAGATACACCTTGGTCAGACCTACATCCAAGTTGACCGTCAGGTTCCAGACAGCACCCACCTTGCTGGTAAGAGAGGGAGTCTGGTAAGAGATATTCACCACTGAAGAGCCCATCGGATCTACCCGGACTACCCTTCCATCCAAGGTATAGTTGAGGAGCAGCCCATCGCCCTCCACCAGCAGGTAGTGGGGCTCACCGTCCAGCCTGAAGGCCAGCGGGGAGGAGTCGCTCACCTTGACGCTCACGGTCACATCGACCCATCCGTCGGGGAAGACCATCAGGCTGGCCGTGCTATTGGCTCCAGTTCCCGCGCTGGCGGGCAGGACAGGGACTGAGATGATCAGCAGAGCGATAACCGCAGTCAGCACGGCGGAGTCGTAGTTCAAGGCTTCTCTCCTCATCTCCACTTTGCATCCCTCTTTTCATCAATAAAAGGAGATAGGGCGGATGAGTTAGGGGGTGAGGTGGGGTTCAGGAACCCCCTTCCTCTCCTCCCTCTTGCCCCTCGTTGCCACCCCAAGGCCAGCTCCAAGAGTTGGAGTGCCGTCCGCCCTCGATCCCGCCCTCGCCATGACCGTAACCGTGACCCCTACCCTGTCCGGGCCCCGGCGTCGTCCAGTTGGCGTTCCAGGCTGGACCTTGTCCTCCCACTCCGGTTCCATTGTCGGTTACACCCCTACGTCCGTGCTCACCTCCGTGTCCGTGTCCCACGGCGGTCTCATTTCCAGTGAAGTTCGCGTGTTCCTCCCAACCGGAGCTGGCGTTGAAGCGGTGCCCGTGCTCCATGCACCTGCGCTCCAAGGCCACGGCAGAGCTCGTCCTCAGGTACGAGACCAGCGTCGACATGGCCTCGTTAGCCTCCTTCAGGAGCTGAGCTGCAGCCGTGCTGTTTCCCTCCAAGGCCAGTTCCTTCGCCCTAGCCAGCAGATCCTCCACCTCGTCGACGAGGTCCCATCCCTGGCTCACATTCACGCCGGACTCCTCAGCCGCCTTCAGGGTCGCCTTAAGTCTGCTAAGCCTGACTTCATGCCTCAGGACGGCGGACACGAGGCCAACGGCTGGATGACCAGCCAAGTGCGGGGAGTGGGTCGCATTGAATCCTCGAGTGACGTTCACGCCGAGGGATGCGTTGGCGCCTGGACCCGCCTCCTCCCCGTGCTCGGGGAGCGTCATGTCGCTGAGACACATCGATAGCCTGACATACGCTCTACCTACCAAGTTCAGGGCCTTAAGGGCCTGTCTTGAGGCGAGCACGTAGTTACCCGATTGGAGGCTGACGTTAGCTGCCGACGCGTACTGGTCAGCGAGCTGAATGGTGGAATTCACGAACTCCTCGATATCGGCGCAGGAAGGATGGTGCATCGGCCCGGGCCAACTCGAGCTGGTGGAAGTGCTGGGGCTGGTTGTGGAAGTGGTATTGGAGGTAGCGGTGCTGGTCGTGGTCGAGGTCTGGGTAGAAGTGGGAGTTCCTCCTTCGATCTCTGACGTTGATCCGGTATCGGCGGAGACGCTCACATTCAGGTAGACATCTAGCAGGGATACAAGATCTGACCTTGCGCTGACGTAGAGTTCCAGCAAGTAAGTCGCTGTATACTGATTCACAGCCACAGAGGGAGTGATCGCGATCACCAACAGGCCCATCAGTCCTCCGACGGCGACGGCCTTGAGCAACTTGGAGTCGCTGACTTTCGGACTCATTCGATCACCATGGTGATCCACATCAACGATCCTTAAGGGCGCCCCTCGAGCAGTTGGCGCTCATCGAGCGCTCACCGCTCGGAGACCGATGTGGCCAGCGATAACCACCACTTAAGCCGCTCCGAGAAAAATAGTGAGGGCCCAGTCCTCGTCCCCCGAGTACGCAGAGCACCGATCTGACATCCCCCGAGAGGGTATGACATAATACCAGCTAGAATGAATTATGAGTGGGTGAGGGAGGTATCCAAGGCATCTGATTCCCCGAGGGCACCAAGGTTAATATTTGCATGACTATGGTTATATGATGAGGTGTGCATACGAGTGTGTAAAGGCAAGGGACACTCGCGAGCGATTCAGGAGGGCGATTCTAAGGGACCGAGGCGGTATTCGCGGGTGAGAAGTTCACCCCCTACTCTGGAGGAGCTTCTGGTGAGCGGGGGTGTCGCGATTGAAAGGAGATGAGTACAGGCTCGTGGGAGAGCTTACGATGCACGTCAGGCCGAAGGGTTGTACCGAGTCGCCGGTCGCGACGTTACTGAGGTTTTTGAGGGAACTCCGCGAGGGCGAGGGCGTCAAGGTGTACACGGATAGCAGGTTCCCGGTGAAGGCCATCGAAGCGTTGGTCAGGAAGATGGGGCTTGACTTCGAATATCTGGGCCGGGAGGAGGGTATTGATATCTGTATCGTCTACAAATCTCGTTAGAAGGTGAGTCACGTCTTGGGAAAGAACCTCGCCCATCTAACTCGCTTTATGATCACCCTCGCTGACCCCTTGGATACCTCAAACCGATCTCCCATGCCAGTTCACTACTGCGCCCACCCAGTTCCCTCCAAGCGGTTCATCAACTCCCTCATTCGAGCAACGAACCTCTCGGCATCTCTCACCAATTCCTCCACCTCATCTCGGGATAGCGTGAGTATTGGCGTGTAATCTCCCTCTTCCTAGCCTCCCTCAATCTGCTAAGTATCCTGGCGTATTCTCTCCAAGAGATCGGGCTCCACGAGCCTTGTCCAGAGCTTGAAGGCCCCCCACCCCTCCATGGGTGGACGCCTCCTCTCCTAAGAGGAGGATCGCTCTGGCGGCATTGTAGGCGGCGTAATAGGCCCTGCTCACCGCGTCCTCCAGCTTGCCCTCATTGAGAAGAACCCTCGCCGCCTCCAACTTAGATTCAGCCTTTTTCATCAGTGCAACGGACTCCCTTCGGCCTTCCAAAGCAAGAACCCCTCCCTCTTAGCTCTCCTTATGAGGGAGATGCTTTCCCCGAGATACTCCTCGGGCGAGACCACTATCACCGTAACGGGAACGCCAGTATCGGCGAGGATAGTGGAAGAAACCTCTCTAGCTGCTCTCCTCGCCTTTCCAACGTCATCAGCCACCAGCATGACATCGACGTCGCTGTCCGGCCTGTAATCCCCCCTAGCGACCGATCCGAAAACCATGATCAGTCTGGCGCCTGGTACCTTCGACAGCTCGTTCCTGAGCCTGTGGAGCACCTCGTCCAGCTTGAGCGCTATCATCTCATGGGAATGTCGAGGGTCGCACTAAATAGCTTGACTATTGGGATTCCCTTCCCCTGACGCATATTCCCTACCTTAGAAATCTGGGCCGCCCCTTGACTCGTGAGCCAGTAGCAGCACCGAACCGATGTGCGCAAAGGGCAGTTTTAATTGATTCCGCCGTCGAGTGGGTGCGATGAGGTCGAAGTTCAGGTGGGCAGCAGTCCTCAGCCTGGCCTTCCTAGGCTTCGCCAGGAGCACGGGATGGGCCCTGAACAAGGGCCTTTCCTTCCCGCTCCTCTCCAGCTACACGGAGTCGGCTTTCGTCAAGGGGAGCGTGCTCGCCGTCGAGGGACTGATAGGTATGGTCATCCCCCCGATCTTAGGATACTACAGCGACATCTTGAGGTTGAAGCGAGGGCGCAGGAAGCCGTTCGTAGCGGTGGGAGGGGTCCTGGCCGCTCTCGCGTCCCTCTCCATTTACCTCGCCTACGTGTCCGGCGTGGGGCTGCTGGGCTTCTCACTGACCCTAGCCTTCCTGTACCTTTCCCTGCACATTTACACAGCCCAGTACAGGGCTCTGATGCCCGACACCGTCGAGAGCGGCCAGAGGGGGAGGGCGAGCGGCATCATCACCCTCTTCGAGTGGGCGGGCAACCTCTTCCTCTTCGGGCTCGCGGGGGTGCT
>WAOH01000174.1 GCA_015521385.1 Thermoproteota archaeon | reverse complement strand
GAAGGGAGCCCACTCCACCGAGATAGATCCCAACACCCCTTGGCCGGTCATAGACCTGCTCCCCGAGCAGAGGCAGGTCGAGGAGGTGGGGGGCACGATGAGGCTGGGTGGCCACGAGGTGGTCCTCCTAGAGGGCATACTGAGGAGGGCGTACGGTAGGGACAGGATAGTGGAGAGATTCAGGCACAGGTACCACATAATCAGAGAGTACGCGGAGAAGATGGAGGATCGGGGTTACAGGATAACGGCTGTGGATACCAGCGGCAGGATAATAAACGCGTTCGAGGTGGAGGGGCACCCCTACTACGTGGGGGTTCAGTTCCACCCCGAATTCAAATCTAGGCCCGGGAGGCCTAGCCCCACCTACACATCGTTCTTGGAGTCCCTCAGATAGACTTCATCACCTCTTTTACCTCTCTAATGACCTTATCGATCTCGTCGTCCCTCATGCAGTGGAATATGGGTAGGTAGAGCACTTCCCTCGTCAGCCTCTCAGCGTTCGGGGTTTCCACATCGGAATAGTCGACCCCCTCGAAGAGCACGTGCAGGTAGTTGTGCTCCCTATCGGATAGCTTGGACATCACCGGCTGCCTTTGAAGGGGCATAGGATATGCAGGTCTAGCCAGCACGCCCCTCTCCCTGAGCCTCCTCACGACCTCATCCCTCTTCGGTCCCACCCTCACTGGGTAGAGGTGCCACGCTGGTTCAGCCCAATCCGCACTGAACGGCGTATCCACGACTCCAGAGAGCTCTTCAGTGTACTTGGAGGCGATCTCCCTCCTTCTAGAATTGAACTCGTCCAACTTCCTCAACTGAACTAGGCCTATGGCCGCATTTATTTCGGTCATCCTGTAGTTGAAGCCCACGTAGTGATGCTCGTACTTTGAGACCTGACCCTGATCCCTTATAGCCCTGGCCCTGCTGTAGACGTACTCGTCATCGGTAGTTATGATCCCCCCCTCTCCCGTGGTCATGTTCTTGGTGGGGTAGAAACTGAAGGCCCCAGCCTCCCCCAAACTCCCGACCTTCCTCCCCTTGTAGAGGGCGCCGTGAGCCTGAGCGGCGTCCTCCAAGACGAATATCTCTCTATCCCCTATCACTTCCCTGATAGCATCCAGATCGGCGGGATGACCGTGGATGTGGACGGGTACGACCGCCCTAACCTTGGGAGTCAGCTTCCGCTCCAGATCATCGGGATCCATCGTTCCCGTCCTCGGATCAACGTCCACGAACACGGGCCTTGCCCCGCTGAGTATCACGGAGGAGGCCGTCGCATAGAATGTGTAGCTGGGGACCGCTACCTCATCTCCCGGGCCTATCCCTAGGGAGATGAGGGCTACGTGGAGTGCGGCTGTTCCATTCGATACCGCTATGGCATATTTACTGCCGACGTAAGAAGCGAACTCCCTCTCGAATTCCTCCACCAGCTTGCCCTGAGCTAGCATTCCAGACCTGAGCACCTCAGCTACCCGATCTATCTCCTCCTCGCCTATGCAAGGTCTCGCTATCGGTATCATGGGAACACCTTCGGCTTATAGCTTCGACAGGAAAAACATAAGGGTATGCTGCGGACGCTTGGGGTCACGATACCGGGTCTGGATCCCTTTCTAATCGAGGAAGTGGGGAAGCTGCTGGGCAGGGATGCTAAGGGAGTGGTACCGGGGAAGGTGGAGTTTTCAGCAGAGCCAGAAGAGATTTTGAGGCTTAACTATACATCGAGAACCGCGATCAGGTTCCTAATACTGGTGAGCAGGGAGGTACTGGATCCCATTAGTTTGGAGTCCGTGAAGAGAGTGGCCTCCTCGGTCGAATGGTCCTCGTTCTTCAGTCCCACCTCTACATTCGCGGTGAGGGCTGAGAGGGTGGGCTATCATGACTTCACCAGCGTCGAGGTGGCAGCCACTGTGGGAGAAGCCGTTGTGGAGCACTTCTCTTCCCTCGGCACTAGGATAAGGGCTAACCTCAGGAGACCAGATGTGGTAATCAGGACATATGTGAGCGGCAATCTCCTCCTCCTAGGATTGGACACAACAGGGAAGAGCCTCCACAGGAGGGGTTACAGGATATTCGAACACAGGACCTCCCTCAATCCGGTCATAGCTTACTCGCTGGTCGAGCTCAGTGGCTGGCTCGACTCCCTGTCGGAGGATCCCACCTCGGTCTTGGTGGATCCCATGTGCGGCGGCGGGACGATCCCCATTGAGGCGGTGCTCGCCGCTCTGAGGATACCTCCCGGGAGGTGGAGGAGGAACTACCCGGTGGAGCACCTCATACCCTTTCGAGGCATCTCACAGGGGGAAATATTCGATCGAGAAGACTCCCACATCGTAGACAGGGACTTGAACGTGATATGCTCCGACGTGAGTCCCAAGAGCATAAGAGGGGCTGAGGAGAACGCAAGATCAGCAGGCATCTACGAAAAGATTCAGTTCCACGTGAGGGACGCGGGCGAGCTGGCTACTCTCGATAGAATAAGCTCAGTGGCCACGGACCCACCCTACGAGTTGAGGACTGGGAGGAACAGGAGAATAGGCAAGACCTTCCGAGACATGGCTCTAGCCCTAGAGGAGAAGCTAGAGCGCAGGTTCTCAGCCATATGCGCGGGCCCAGCCCTCCCCAAGCTGATGAGTGCTATGCGCAACCTCTCCCTAGTCTACAACAGGAGGATCCTCTACGGCGGAATAGAGGCTAGGTTGTTAGCCTATGAGAGAAGGGGCTCCAGATAGGAAGGCGACAAGCGTGCTAACTATGGGAACAGCTATGTTATCCTCACCCCCGTACAGCTCTGCTATAGAGGCGGACACGGCCACCAATGCCGAGAGGTATGGGTCGCCAGTTAAGAAAGTCAGTAACGCTAGGTAGGAGAGGAGGCCAGCGGTCGTACCCTCTAAGGTTCCATCGGCCATGGGAACTCTGATCCTACCTAAAGATATTCCAACGATCGAGGAGAGCCCATCTGTCAGTATGAGGGCGAATATTCCGTAGGAGGCGAGCGGGCCGAACAGGAAGTAGGAGGAGGTGACACCCACCAGTCCGGAGAGAGCACCGAGCCAGCCAGCCCTCCTCTCGTAATCCCTCTCCACGAGACTCACGAGCCTGTTGAATGAGTCGAGCACTATTTCCACCCCCCTAGGCTGGGGGATCTGCATACCCGCTCTCAACCATTGGGGCGGACCCTTCACTTGCACGGAGTATATCCACCCACCAACGGCGAGGGCCACAGCATAGACGAGTCCGGGATCCAGAAAGTCACCGACAATCATCGGGATTAGGAGAACCGAGGAGAACAGTATGTGTATTAGCTTCCTGAGTAGCTCGTTCCTCCTAGAGCTTACTGCCAAAGGACATCCCCCAGCACCATCACTAAGGCCGATAATGTGGGAACGGTCAGGTTATCGTCCACCTTCGGCCACCTCTCCACTAGAGTGGCCACGATCGCGGCTACGGCTCCTATGTACCCCTTGTAAATGACGCCTATGGGTAGAGAAACCAGGAGCATTGCCACGCTGCCAGCGACGCCCTTGCTCCATCTCTTGTATACGATGTTCCTCACTATGCCGGTTACCCCATCTCCCACAGACATGAACAGCGCCGCGGCGACGCCGGCGTTCAGATCAATGTACCACAGCCCAACTATCACCAACGTCCACGTTATGCAGAAGTAGACCTCTCCTAAGTTCTCCTCAACTTGGAACCAGTCGAACTTCTCCCCCCTGAGCCTGGGGAGTAAGGTGAGCACCGTCATCCCGATGCCGCCAATCAGGGGTATCGCCGGAGATTTGAAGAGGTAGGGGGTCAATACGGCGACCAACCCGCCCGATAGGATGTGTATCACCTTTCTAGCTACGTAGAGGTTCTGCAACTCGGCTACCTTTTTTGAGATCCAGAACACCACTACGGATATCCAAGCGACCAGTACGAACAGCCAGAGGATCTCATCGATGCCGGGACTCCAGTACCAAAGGGATGCGGCCGACACTAGCAGCGACACTAGGATGATGGGGATCTCCGCTCTCATTCACGACGGTTCGGTGGAGGCTATACTATAAAGTCCCCGCACGCGGTGGTCCGATGAAGGGGGTCAGGGGAGGACCACTTCATCATCGCCTCCGGGGAGCTCAAAAGGGTAAGGTAAGCCGGCCGGCCCTCATCCCCCCGTCGCATGGGGCGCCACCTTATGTAACCTTTACTTCCCCGATGTACGGGGCAGTAAGGTGAGGGACCTTCCACCAACCCTGAAGGACGTACTGGCGAAACTCAGTGAGGGGAAGGGAATAAGCGAGAAGGAGCTGTCTAATGCCTTTGCTGAGCTCAGGAGGGAATTTCCTAGGATAGGGGACATCCTCCTCTCCGAGAAGCTACCTCTCTATGAGCTGATACGGTCAGGCATAGAGATGGCTGACGAGGACCTCTTCCTCGCATGCGAGGAGCACGACTCCCTGAGGAGGGTCGTCTACAAGGTGGTGAGGATGATGAGCGAGGAGAGCTTGGAGAGGGCATCAAAGGAGATACTCTCTAAGGACTTGGAGAGGACCCTCTTGGGCGCGTTCATAATGAGGAGACTGGGTGGTCGGGGCGGGGGGACTTGAACCCCCGACCTGCCGGTATCTGTGAGAGCGGGCCGCTGACGGAGCGCCGCCCGGCGCCCTCTACAGCCGGCCGCTCTGCCAGGCTGAGCTACGCCCCGCCACCTAGATGGGTGCGACCCCTCTATATTAATTTTACAGTCCGAGCCGCGCGGCGTTTCACGACGACCCTCCTAGGGAGGCCTCTATGTCCATCTGGGCCGCCACCCTCTGGAAGGTCTCGAAGTCCTCATTGCTCCACGCGACCAGCACCACCTCCTCCAGATCGGATTTCATGGCCTCCTCCAAGATTATCCTCACCGCCACCTCTACGGGCACTCCTCCGACTCCCGCTCCCATGGCTGGAAATGCTAGGCTCTTCAGACCCAGTTCCTCGGCCTTCTTGAGGGCGGCCTTCACGGCCTTCCTCACGAACTCGGGATTACTCCTCCCTCCGGGAGACTCCACCGTAGGCGCGTGGATCACGTATTTGGCCTTGAGCCTCCCGGCCGAAGTCTCCACGGCCTCCCCGATCCTCACAGGAGCCTTTTTCAGGGCTTCCTCCTGGATCTCCTCACCGCCCTTCCTCCTTATCGCGCCCGCAACGCCTCCGCCCATGACGAGCTGGACATTGGCAGGATTCACCAGGGCGTCCACTTCGACCTCGGTGATGTCACCGTGCACTATCATTATCCTAGGCATCCGATCACCCCCATATAATCGGGAGAATGGGAAATTTAGAGATTGAGCTCCTCAGGCCTCAGCATCCGAGGAACACCCGCCTCTATCGGGTATTCTGCGCCACAGTTCTCGCAGATTAGCTTGCCGGTCACCACCTCCTTACTCATGCACTCCATGCAGAGGGAGGAGTCGCTGGGCTCCCCTCCAGAGAAAGCGCACCATTTCTCACAGAGGGGCTTCTCCGGTTTGCTGGGTAACCCCTCCACCGATTCCTCCCTTTCAACGATCAGCTTCAGGGGAAAGTGATGGCATTCCGGGCACGCCAAGAGATCTAGCAATCTCCTCCTCAAGTGATCACCTTCAGTAGATTAGGTAACTCCTCTAGGCTTTTAATCATGCCATCCGCCTCTGGTCTCTGGACACCCTCTCTGACTACCCATATCGCCCTCATGCCCGCCTTCTTGGCGCCCTCGATGTCCTCGTAGGGGGAATCCCCGATCATAACGGCTTCCTCGGGTCTGGCACCCATAACCTCCAACGCGCGCAGGAATATGTCTCTGACTGGCTTCCTGACCCCGGCCCTGTGGGATGAGACGATGACTTGGAAGAAGTCGAGTAGGCCATCCCTCCTCAACCTCTCGACCACCATGTCGTGGTAGGGCGTGTTGGATACCACCGCCAGCTCGTACTTCGAGGACAGCTCATCCAGTACCTCCCTAGCTCCCGGTTTCAGGGTGGTCAAGTCCAGCATGGGCGATGCGTACGCCCTCAGGTGCTCATCTCTCACGCCCTCAGCTCCCAAGAAACTCAAGAAGGATTCCAACTCCAAGGTCGCAGGTATCTCAGTGCAACTGGCCCTCCTCCTACTATCGAAGGCGTTGAAGAGCCTCCTGTAGAAATTGAAGGCCCTCTCCTCAGTGTCCGGGTCCTCTATGCCCTCCACCCTCAGGATGTTCCTGACCCTGTACCTGTAGTAGAGGTCCAAGTCCGGAGGATCGATGATAGTTCTCCAGAAGTCGAAGAGGAGGTAAAGCATATTACTTCGAGGGAGCGGAGGATAATAACTTGGCGGCGAGGTGTTCGGATGTCGGATCACAAGTACGAATTGCAGGTAGTGAGACTGCAGAGAGCAATGAGGGTCCCCAAGGACTACAAGGAGAAACTGAAGGAGCTGTACGGTAACAAGGTGATATCCAAATTCTCCAAGGATGCAGTGGACTGCCCGGTGCGGGGCGAGAGGGTGAGCTTCCTCATATGCATGGGATGCCCCAACTACGTCAGGAGGTTCAAGGGTTACGTTCACTGTAAGGGAGAACCTCTCGACGGAGAATCAGGAGAGCAATGAGCAGAGCCGTGAGGATGGATGAGGCCAGAGCGAGCATCAACGGGCCCATCCAGTCGGCTTCTGTGCTGCCTTGCGATCTCCTAACCTCTGGTGCCCCTCCTTTCTCGGTCCCAGCCGGCGCTTCTGGGTAGAGAGGAACTGCGACGGTCGTGGTCCTCTCCTCCGTAGGTATCGCTGCCGGTCTCGGTCCCATGAGGTACCAGGGCATTCCAACCATGAATATGGCCACCAGCACGCTGATCAAGAGGCTTTTCACCAGTATCTCCCTGGTAGGAAGGGTTCTCCCCATAACACTCTTCAGGTAACTCTCCTTCTCCTCCCTAGTCGTTGGAACTACTAAGAAAGCCGATGAAGATAGGGTGTAGAGGGTCTTCCTGCCCCTCCTACCTGCCATGGTCCCAACGGCTCTTATGACACCCGCCTCAAGGAGCTTATCCACGTGGAAAACCACCGTGGTCAGTGGCTGGTTCAGCTCCTTGGCCAGGTCATTGGGACTCTTGGGGTACTCCCTGAGAGATGTGATGATCTTCCTTCCCAGCTCGTTAGCTATCTCCTGCCCGAATAGCCTCACCCTATCATCATCCAGCGTGAATATCTCCCAATCCATCCGATCAAGTCGGCGAGGACCGGATATAAATGGATGAGTTAACGTTCAGTACATGTCGAACCTTTCCACTCGATCAGAATGTCCGCGGCCTCCGAGAGGCTATCGACCACGTGATCAGCTAGGGACCTTATGATCTCTGACTTGGGCCTGAACGCGATCTTCTTCCCTATATCCATGCGAAAGACAGACAGATCGCTCTCACCATCCCCCACGAAGGCCACCCTGCGGAGGGGGATCTTGAACCTCCTCGCCACATCAGCGAGCTCCTCCGACTTCCTCTCGGGATCCAGCTCCCTCAGGATTCCCACAACCCTGTTGCCGACGATCTTCAACTCGGCGGATCTGCAGAAGTCCATCCCGAGCGAGCCGCATAGCCTCTTGGCAATCACATCCAGACCGGAGCTGATGATCCCCACGACGAAGCCCTCCTCCCTCAGCCTCCTGACCGCTTCCTCCGCGTCCTCGATGGGCCTCAGATTCTCCACTTCCCTCAACACTATAGAGAAGTCCCTGTCCCTCCATGAGGAGACATCCAGCTCGGCCCACCTCCTGTAGTCGATCTCGCCCCTCTCGTACATCCTCCTATACTTAGAGGCGATCTCCTCAGTACCCAGAAGCCCGTGAATGAACTCCCATGAGCTGTTTATGGGCAGGAGGGTCCCATCCATGTCGAATGCGACCAGATAGGCCTCACTCAACACCCAGCACCTCCCTTATCAGGGATACCGGTACCAAGAGGTAGTCCCCCTCGACCCTGCAGTCCCTCCACTCGAACCCCTCAACGTGGTTCATCAGCCTATCCTCCCTGCTCTCTCGCTCATAGTACCTGAACAGGGCCCTGAGTTCTATCCTGACGATCTCTTGGTCTCCCACGTTGGAGAGTATCTTGGGACCGCGCACCTTCAGGTACCTCGTCAGAGCATCGATCACTCGCTGACTTCCCATCGGCACCACCTTATTTACATGGACCCGCCCCACTAGCTCGATAGGTATGAGGAGGGTCGAGGATATTACCCTGCGCCCCGGGATGACCGCTTCGGATATCATCGTGGAGATGGAGAAGGCCGGCGGCTTCACCGCCAAATTCGTTGCTGAGGGAGTCAGCATCCTAGAGGAAATGGTGAGGGATCCCAAGTCGGTGAACTTCCTCTCCTTCCCGGCCGACATCGTGTCCACGGGGGTTAGGGGGATACTGGTCGACATGCTGAGGAGGAACCTGTTCGATGTGGTGGTAACCACCGGGGGCACGATAGACCACGACATTGCCAGGTGCCACGCTGACTACTATCACGGGAGCTTCGATGCGAACGACTCGGAGCTCTACGAGAGGAAGATACACAGGCTGGGGAACGTGTTCATACCCTTCGATAATTATGGACCGGTGGTGGAGAGGTTCGTGAGGAGAGAGGTCCCCGAGATCTTGGAGAAGTATGGGGGGAGGATCTCTCCCAGCGAGCTGCTACACGGATTGGGAGAGAAGATGTGCCCTAACTCCATTCTGAGGACGGCTTACGAGGCTAGGGTCCCCATATTCTCCCCAGGCCTCTTGGACTCGTCCTTCGGCACCGCTTTAAGCTTCTTATCCCAAGAACAGGACTTCCACTTGGACTTCATCAGGGACATGCTGAAACTGGCGGACCTCTCCTTCACCATGGAGGTGAGCGGAGCTCTGGTCTTGGGGGGTGGCATCTCCAAACATCACACGATATGGTGGAACCAGTTCAAGGGAGGGCTCGACTACGTTGTGTATCTGACCACGGCGGTGGAGTGGGACGGTAGCCTGAGTGGGGCGAGGGAGAGAGAGGCAATAAGCTGGGGCAAGGTTTCCAAGAAGGCAGCGAGGACGTTCATACCGGGAGAAGTGACCGCTCTCCTCCCACTCATGTACGCGGCGCTCCTCGACAGGATGGGCGACCTCCAGAGGGAGGGAAGGCAACTAATCGGGAAGCTTTAAAACGGGGTAGCTCCGGGTTGGTCCCGTAAGGAGGGTGGTGCATTGAACCAAGAGCTGGGAATAAAGCTCATGCAAACCAACCAGAGTGACTGGTTCTCATGGATCTTCTTCCTGATATTCATAACCATCATGCAGTTCTATGCTAGCAAGCTCCAAGCCCAACTGTGGATCAACGAGATCAGGAAAGCCCTGGCCAAGCTCGAGGAGTACACCAACGATGCGACCAAGAAGTTCGTCGAGGAGGCTTCCAAGTACGGCCGATCCAAGGAGGAGGTGGAATCTCTGTTCAAGAGGATCAAGGGGTTCTTCATAATACAGCCCGTCACGCTAGATCCGTTCGGCGCCGTCAAGAGGCTGGAACATCTGCTGGAGAGTTCTAGGGATCATCTCAACAAGTTCATGGTGGAGATAGCCCCCAAAGCCGACGAGTGGAAGAGATCCAACCTGAGGGATCAGATGTCCGGAGTCTTGGCCTTGGACATGATATACAGGATAGTCCGCCACTACTTCATACTTGGGAGGAGGACCCAAAACCTCATATACATCGCTCAGATCCAGATGCTGCTCCCCGAGATCCTCAGGATAGCCAAGGCCTACTGGAAGGCGGGAGAGGCCTTCAGGAGGGGCATACCGATAGGCGACAGCATCGGTCCGATGGTGGCCCTGAGGCTCATGAACGGCGCGGAGCCGAAGGAGGTGGCGGAGAACATAGTCGGCGCTGAGGTGGATCTGGAGGGGAGGAGGGCATTCATCATAAAGGCGAAGGGACCTGGATCCGAGGTGGGGAGGCCCGGAGTGGCCATCGAGAGGATAGTTGAGAGCAGAGATGGCAACGTGTCCCTGATAATCATGATAGACGCCGCCGCCAAGCTGGAGGGCGAACCCACTGCCGAAGTGGTCGAGGGAATAGGTGCGGCGATAGGAGATCCCGGCCCGGAGAAGCTCAGGATAGAGGAGGTAGCCACCAAGTACAAGATACCCCTGCATGCTATAGCGATAAAGGAGGATCCGTTGGATGCCATAACCTCCATGAGGGAGGAGATAGCCAAGTCGGTCGACGAGGTCGTGGAGAGGGTCAAGATGGCGATAAGGTCGAAGACCCTCCCCGGGGACTTCGTGCTCATCGCGGGGATAGGGAACACGGTGGGCGTGGGCAATACGATGGGAGGTGCCTCATGAATGTCATCCAACTCTAACAAGAAGGGAGCTCCGACCGGGTTCTACCTGTTCTGGATAGCCTCAATGGTGGGCATAGTGCTCATCTCGGTTCTCTTCTTCTACATGGGAATATCCTCCCTTCAGGAGGGGAACACCAACGACGCCATCCTCAACATAGTGATGGGGGTGGCGGGCATGGGAATAGCCGTTAAGGTCGCCTACGACATGGCCAAGGCGAGGCTAGCATACCAGGAGGAGCATCAGGAGATATTCACCGAGTTATACTGCACGAATTGCGGGAGGAAGATGCTCAGAACGTTCAAGGAGGGCGACTTCGTTGGCAAGCTCTCTACTGACGATAAATGCCCCAAGTGCGGATCTCCGATGATCATCGTCTCGATATTCGCCAAGACCCCCAAGCAAAAGGCTAAAGAAAAGGCCGTGCCATGAGCGGTGACCGCATTTGAAGAAGACCAAGATCCATGTGGTGCCCTGCGTGGTGATATTCAACAGAGAGGGCAAGGTGTTGCTGCTCAAGAGGGCTAGAAGCAAGAGGAACGGCGGTAGATGGGAGGTACCGGGCGGCAGCCTGAGATACGGTGAATCACCGAGGAGAGGAGCACTGAGGGAGCTCAGGGAGGAGACGGGCTTCAAGCTGACCCCCCTAGATCTCAGACCCGTGGACACGTTCGGGGTGATATACCCGGAGATGAGGGTCGAGTTCATTATCCCCCTGTACACCGCTGTGGTCGATAATGGGATGGATCCCGTCATAAGGCCGGAAGAGCACGACGACTGGGGATGGTTCACCATAGAACAGATTAAAGAGATGGAATTGAGGGATGAGACCATGAAAGGGGCCTATATAATGGTGAAGGCAGCTAAAAGACTGCTTGAATCCCTAAAATTAGGGAAGAATGGGGAAAATAGGAATATAACGGGCTGATCTCAGGAGACCTCCACACCGAGCTTGCTCACGGGCCACCTCCTTATCATGGCCATCATGACTTCCATTCCCTTCCAGCCTACCTCCTCCCTAGAGATGGCACTGAACCCGAGCACTCTCTTCGTGCTCTTCTCGTAGACGAGGTAGGCGTAATCTCCCCAGCCGTCCCCGCTGAGATACACCCTGTCCGCCTCGAACCCCTCGTTCTCAGCCTCGACGCTCGTCAGTCCAACCGAGGCCATGTGAATTCCACCGAAGAATACGTCCTTCTGGAATCTAGGCACCCTGTAAGCCGCCTTGAAACCGGTGAGCGCCTTAGCCGCGTTGAGGGCCATTATGCTGGCAGCAGTGCCTATCCCCATGTATATGGGCTTGTTGGTGAATATGTCTATGACGGTCGCGTTGTCGCCGACGGCGAATATGTTGGGATCCGAGGTCCTTCCCTGCTGATCCGTCTTTATGACCCAGCCGTCCAGTAACTCGAGGCCCGCCTCCTTAGCGAGGGTTATCTCGGGACTGACACCAGTGGCCACGAAGGTCATCTCCGAGCTGACCTCCTTATCCTCGTCCACGATGACCTTGGAATCCCTCACCTCCTTCGGCTTACCGTGGACGAACTCCACTCCCTTCTCGGCAAGGAACTCCTCCAGCTTAGCGGAGAGCTCGGGCTCCAAGCTCCTCCTGATGAGCCTCGACCTCACTATGACCTTGGGCTTGGCTCCTATGGCCCTAGCAGCGTCGGCCACGTGGAGGGCCACGAAGCTGGCTCCTATTATGGCCACCTCGTTTGGCTTCTCGTCTATCAGCTTCTGGACATCCTCCAACCTCCTGAAAACGGCGCAGTTCTCCCCGCCCTTCAATCTCGAGGGGATGGTGGGATTCGATCCGGTCGCCAGTATGAGGTAGTCGTACGGGATTGTCTTACCGTCCGAGAGGACGACCTCCTTCTGCTCCCTCCTTATCTTGGTCACCTTGTCCAGAATTATGTCGACATCCTTGGACTCCAAGTGCCTAGTGCTCACCCAGAGGTCCATTCCCTGCGTGACGAGCCTCAGCTTGTGCCTCACGTAGGGTCTCTCGTCACCGACAACCGTGATCTTAGCGTCAGGAACTTGCTCGGCAACATGCCAAGCGGAACCCAGTCCTCCAAGCCCAAATCCGACGACAACGACCTTCACTCAGAACACCGCGCAGGGTGGGGGGAGGGTAATTGAAAAAGTTAAACGAAAGGACCCTCAACCGAAGATCACGGACTCCCTTCCGAACATCTTTGCACTTAACCATAGGAATACCACCAGGTAGAAGATTGAAGCGATCAGAGACGTTGCTATCGCTCCCAGATCACCCGGGTTCACAATCATATCCCTGGCGAACATCGCTAGGCTGGATATGGGCAGCGCTCTCAGTGCGGGGTGGAGGGACTGGGGGGCGGAGGGGATGGCCACCATCGGCACCACCAATATGAGGGTGAGGAAGCCGACGTACTGCTGTGCCTCCTTGAACGTCTTGGCGAATGAGGCGGCGGTTATCATGACTGCGTTCCCAGTCAGACCTCCCAGGGCCACGGTGATCAAGATCCCCAAGGTGAGGTAGAAGAGCCTCGACGGCTCGATGAGCTGCGGTACCGATCCGACCGATAGGGACTCGCTCATCGAGGTGACGGCGAATCCCACCCCTAGTAAGGCCGAGAACAGGGTGGCCAGGCCGCTAATCAGGGATAACAGTGTTAGGGCGCCGAATTTACCCAACAAGAGTTCTCCCCTGCTGACCGGATTGGTGAAGAGGGCTTCCAGGGTCTTCCTCTCCCTCTCACCCGCTATCATATCTATCGCGAACGTACCGGCGCCGGTTATTGCGATGAGCCCCACCATCATCGGGAGGACCATCGCAGTCACCACCTCCCCGGTGGTGGCTCCCTCTCCCGTGCTGGTGACCTGCACCGCGACGGAGACGACCGGCCTTATGTACTCCTCGGAGAGGTTTATGGCCCTCAGCCTCCTCCTCAACACCTCCTCTGAGAACTCGCTCACGATCCTCTGGACCACCCCCATGGCGACTGAGGACCTAGCTCCATAGGGATCGTAGTAGTAGATCAGCCGGCCCGTCCTCCCGGAGCTCAGGTTCTTGTAGAACCCCTCCGGGATCTCAACGATGAGGTCGACATCGCCGCTCAGCACTAGGTTCGTGTAGTTGCCCTTCTCCGTGACGATCGAGACTAGGGCCTCGGATGTATTCTCAAGCGATTCTATCCTCTTGGCGAGCTCCATTCCGCGGGGGTCCTCCACTATCACCATGATCTTCGGGGGTATGGTCTTGGGGCTCAGCATGAGGGTGGGGA
>WAOH01000173.1 GCA_015521385.1 Thermoproteota archaeon | reverse complement strand
GGTCGTTATTAGGAGTATAAGGTTGGATAGGAAGTCGGCCGATCTATTAAGGGAACTCTCCGAGAGGGAAGGGACGAGTCGGGAGGAGGTTGTTCAGAAAGCGGTGAGAATAGCTAGGGAGCTAAATCTGAGTCCCCTGAAACCTGAGGGTAGGGTAAAGAAGATGAAATTCAAGCTACCTGTTTCACTCACGGAAGGGATCGATAACCTCAGTGGAACGGTTAGGGCAGGGCTGCAAGCGCTTTATGAGAGGAGAGATGAGGAGAAAGAGGTCGAAGGTCGAGGATCGGAACGCTTGATGAGAGCCTTGGAAAATTTAGAAAAGGGAGTCCAACTCCTCAAGGGGCTGATCGCGAACGAGATTAGAATAGGAGTTGAGAGATCACCGGAAGAGAGAGCTTACTACATAGGTAAACTCATTCAGGAGATAATAAGGGAACTTGAGTATTTCAAAGAGGGACCTCCTGAAGTGAGGGAGATCTTCAGGGAGGTCGTGCCACCCGAGGACGTCGGGTACGTCACTACACTACTAAGGGCTCTCTTCAGCGAGGATCAGTTCCAGAGATGGATCCTCATGTCAGATTATAGATTAAGGGGAGCCCGTCATGGAGATTAAGACGAAAAAGCTGGACATAGGCGACAAGGAGTATATAATCAAGCACATCCTTCCCACTGTCGGCGGAAAGGATCCCCTAAGGGTGATTAAAGAGCTTGTAGAGAACGCCCTAGACGCGAATGCCATGCACATCAAGATAGTGATTCGTCCAGATGAGCTAAGGGTTGTGGATGATGGGGTGGGGATGAGCAGTAGGAAATTAGCTGAGCTTCCCACGCATATAGGGCTCTCGGAGAAGCGATTGAAGAAGCTCAAGACGATGGGAGAGAAGGCTATCGGGTTGCTCTCCTTTATGATGATAGGGAACGTCATGGAGATAAGGTCGCAGGCGGAAGGATCGGACAAGGCCTACAAGATAGTTATACGGGCAGATACGATGGAGGCCACCCTTCCCACAGAGTGTGAAAGCCCCGAGTTCGCGAAGAGAGGAAGAAGGAGTGGCACCGAGGTTATCATAAAGGAGTTGGATGAGATAAAGTACAGGACGGCGATATACAGCAAAAAGAGGGAAACTATAGCGAAGTACATAGCGCGGGAATTCTTCCCCAGGCTAGGAAATGCAAACATCATCGTCTGGAAGGATGGGAACTCCACCGAGGTGACCAAGAACCTCCTGCCAAGGGGCGAGGAGATTTACAAGGGGAAGTGCGGCACGAGATATGGGGCCGTGGAGTTCGAGATATACTACGGAGGTTACCAATCGGGTGTCTCACTCTTTAGAAGGGGTGCCCAGGTCATAGAGGATATCGCGGCGGAATTGGAGGAGCTGAGCGACTCAGAGGTCTGGAAAACTCCCTCGCTTAACGGAACGATCGTGTTCGATAACCTCGACCTCACGGCCGACAAGAAGGCTCCAATAAGGAACGAAAAGTACGGCGCGTTAATTAGGTGTATCAAGAGCGCCGAAGAGACTATTAAAGAAAGACTTGATGAGATAAGGTCTAGGGAGAGGCGTCGGAGGAGGAACAGGGCTCTAAAGGAGCTTGCCAAGAAACTCATGGATACGCTCAAAAAACTTGAGTCCGAACCCCCAACGAGCCTCCATGGATCTACGAAGGGGGAGGAGGTGGAGGGAGATATAGCAGAGGGGTTCACAACGAGCAGAACCGGTAGCAAAGCTAGGAGAACGACTGGAAAGATCCCTATCAAGCGGGGTCCCAAGAAGCTCAAGGCGTTGACGGGTGGGGGCCTGATGTTCGACGAGGAGGATTTTGGTACTCCGACGCCTAGGAGCAGGTTCGAGCCGAATCTTGGTGTGATAATGGTGAACAGGAGACACCCGGATTTCAAGAAGAAGGTGGAATTGAGCAGTGAGGAGGAAGTCGCAATAGACTACTTTTACAAGCTCGCAGTTAAGGAGCTTACCGCCCACCTACTGGGAGATCCTCACCTGAGCGAGGATCTGGAGAAAATGATAGATATCCAGCTGAGTATGGAGGTATCTCCTCCCAAATTGGGCATTCTGACGAGGAGAGGGAAGAGAGGATGATCCCCTTTGCGTTGCTGCAAGTATTTGGTAATGGGCTTTAAGATTCTGTTCGAGATCGCGATACACCTTCTCCTATAGGGTTGCTAGGGAGTGCCCTCCATTCTCAGCGCCTAAACTATACCAAGCTCGGTCTCCAGGCGCTTCACCTCACCCTTCTTCTCGTACAGCTCCTTTATCCTCCTCCAAGAGACGATCCTCAGCACGTCCTTTATCTCATGGAAGGAACCCTCGACCCACGCTCTCACCTTCTCGATCATCTCATCGGTCGTGACGAGCACGGGGATGGAGTTCCAGAGATCATACGCGTGCTTCAACTTAGCCAAGTCCTTGAACACGTCGCCGCTGAGGGAAACCTCCCATGCTATGTACGGGGAGGCGTCCTGCCTGGGGAGCTTCTTCCAGACCACATCTATGCGCTTATCCTCGATGGGATACTCCTTGACAGCGTGCCTTCCCTGCATCCTCCCCATCTCGTATATCATCGCCTTCAGGTCTTCGTGGTCAGGCTTCCTTATCCTCCTCAGGGGGGTGTTCCTCGACTCGAACTCACCCCTCACCATCTCAAATTTAGTGATGGAGTAGGTGACCCCCTCCGCCCTCTCGCTCCCGAAGACATAAAGGGACCACCTGTCCACCTTCTGCCTGAACGCCCCTATTGAGAACGCCGAGGCCAGCTCCTCCCTGGTTACCGGCTTGATGTGGTCAAGGTCCCTCTCCGACTTGATCGTCGCTGGAATGAGGGGCTCGAGTCTGATCAGCAGGGGATAGGCGTCGGGTGGATTCCAGTACCTTATCGGTCCACGCGCTCTCTCCTTTCTTGGGAGCCTACAAAGGGCCCAAACACCCCTCACACCCCTATGCTCACCGTAGAGGAGCACCGGCGATCCTATCTTGAGGGCCTTCCACCTCTTCTCGTTTACCCTGCTCGGTGGAAAGCCCCACAACCCTTCAGAGTAAATTGATTTAAGATGTGGGTGCGAAAAGCTCCTCACGTTTATTATGGCCGCTCTCATCGCTCCTCCGGCGTGAAAGTATTTCTAAACTTTTACTCTAGCGATGCTCTGAGGAAAGGGTTAAACGATCCTACCTCTAAGGCCCTCTTGGTACATCACGTAATAATTCCAATTAAGATGCAACACTAACATTTTAGAGCAATTGATTGCAGTCTGACCAGATTTCCGTGTGTCGCCTACTATATCCGAGTATACAATGCGTACTTTCGTCGCAACCCTACTCTCCTTAAAGCCTCTCCCATGTTTGTTGTAGGAGAATTCTAGTGAGATTGAGAGCTACTCATATGAGGATTTGATCGAGATATTAGTCCATAAAGTTGACTATATTATTGCCTCCCCCATATCGGTGGCAAAGTTATTATGTTTCACTTCGCTGGAGAGCCGGATGCCGAGCACAATCGGTAAGTTAACCTTCGATCACTATCTCGATCTCATACAGAATCTGATCTCCAAAATGGGATTCAGAAGCATCAGAGTGGTGGAAAAATCTAAGAGAGACGAGAAGGCCCTCATCAAGGCGGAGAAGAGGGACGAGTTCGGTACCCGCCTCAGCTACCTAATATATGTCGAGAAAACCCCCTCTAGCAGGCTGTTGGGCATCGAAGATGTTCATAGAGCCAAGATGCTCATGGAAGCCCATGAAGCGGACAGGCTGATATACGTATCAACCTCCCGCTTCGCCCCCAACGTTGAGGGAAGTACCGATCCCAAGGTTAAGCTCATCGATTTGGGAGAGCTGAACAGGCTCTTGCGCGAGTACGGCATCGAATACCGCGAGGCTAGGGTGGACGAGAAGTTGGATGTGCCCTCAATCCTGAGGAGGCTGAGGTCCTACTCCCCACCCGATTTCGACGTATACTCGAGGACTACCGAGGAGGTCCTCTACAAGGTATATTCCAAGCTCCGTGAGGCGGGACTACAGCCCGGGGACGCGGTGGTGAAGGAGATAATCCTAGAGGTAGAGCCCCTCTACAAAGTGGACTGGGTCGCCGAGGGTCGCGATTACTACGGAAATGAGGTGGATGAGACTGGGACGGTCTACATTGGACCGGATGGAGAGATTTACACGCCATCCCTCCTCTCCCGCCTCTTCAAGAGGGGGGAGGAAGGGAGGACCCCAGCTCTGCTCAGGTTGAAGAAATCGAGGAGGAGGATAGCGCCGAGGGACTTCCCGAAGTTGCTCAGAGGGGTGAAGCTCATGGAGGTGGGGAGGCTAGAGAGAGACAGGGTCAAGGCCATGAGCCTGGTGAAGGATTTCATCTCAGGTAGGCTCGATATCAGCAGGGACAAAGTGAGGATAATGAACGTGGAGAAGTTCCTCGTGGGAACCAAGTGGATCATCTACTTGGAGACGCGATCGGGCCTGGGCAACCTGAGGTACTACGAGATCAACGACCTCGTGTCCGAACCCGAGCTACCGGTCATGAGCCGGGACGAGCTGGAGGACGAGGTCGTGTCATGGTTCGCCTCCCGCTACGGCGAGGTGTGCGATGTGGAGAAGGTGGAGTTCGACGGCCTCTGGGCCGATTTCTGGGTCTCCTCGCCCCAGCACGTCGGGAGGATAAGGATCCACAGGACGACGGGTAGGGTGGCGGACTACTCCATCTATCTGGGAAGGGAGGCGATCACGAGACTCGCTGAGGAGAGATTGGGTGGAAGGGTGGTCTCGCTCTCCAGACTGGAGGAGACCTACGAGATACTGCTGGAGCGGGATGAGGAGTACCTCTACGCTCTAGCTAGCGCAGAGGACGGATCTATAATGGAGACAAGCAGGGTGAGCGTTTCGGCTCTCGAGGAGATGGCTCTCGAGAGCATTTCCAAGGAGCTGTCCGAGTTCAAGTGGATGGCCTCGTCGGTGAGGGTGGAATCGCCCCGTCACCTGATCGTGGACCTGTCGTCGAGGGGAGGGTCCGCTGAGTACAGGTACGACCTGAGGTACGGAAGCGGTAAGCTATCGAGGGTCGAGGTGAACGAGGACGGTGCGGCCGAGATGATAAGATCGGCCTTCCCATCGATGGACCTCACCTCTCTGGAGAGATCGAGGGAGGGGTACGTGGCCAGGCTCGAGGACAGGTGCTGGACGAAGGAGGTCGTGCTATCGTTCAACGGGGCTGAGATGGAGGTGGTGGACTCGAGAATGAAGAGGGAGTGCGCGATGGAGGTGGCCAGGCTTGAGTGGGAGAGGAAGTACGGGGTGGTGCCTGAGATCGTATCAGCGGAGTTCAGAGGGGGAAGGTGGTCGATAGAGGGGCTCGTAGAGGGATGGGAGTACCGGGCCGTCCTCACTAAGGAGGGAGTGCCTAGGGAGATAAGCAGGAGGATGTCTCGTGAGCTTGCCGTCCAGAAGGCCAGGTCGCTCGTGGAGGGCGCTAAGAAGGTTGAGGTAAGGGCATCCACCTCAAGCCCGGCGTGGATCGTCAAGTTGAAGGTGGAGGACGGGGGAACCGTGTACCTGAAGATGGACTGGGAGAG
>WAOH01000172.1 GCA_015521385.1 Thermoproteota archaeon | reverse complement strand
GTCTATCAGGATGGGATAGCCTCTGGAGAACTCAAAGATTATGCCTAGGATCTCGTTCTCATTGAGATCGCGCCTGAGACTCTCTTGGAGGACCTGAACTCGAGAGACTAGGGTGATCCGTGACGAGAAAACTGGAAAAATAGATCGCAGGGGTAGTGGGGCCACGGGGATCACGATCACATTACACAACTATCTCCTCTTCAGCAGGGCTACTACCAGGAGCAACCCTAGGAGGCCAGCCAGTCCGCCGATGGCCAGCAGGCCAGTTGACGGCTCCTCCTTCACGACCGTGACAACTGTGACTACGGTGCTCGGGGTTGCCGCGGCCTGTTCGCCTGTCTGCGGGGACTGCGACTGCTCAGGAGTGTTTCTCATCTGAGTAGACGTCGTTGGAAGGGGTGAGCTGGACGTTGATGAGCTCTGGGGTTGCGCCTTCCTGACCGTTAGGGATATTCCCCTCCTCTCCTCAGCGTTTCCGGATTTGACCACGACCGTCATGTCAAACCTACCGTAGGACATGGGATGGGTGAATATCTTGAGCTTGTAGCAGTCCCCGCTGGATGTGATGACGTACCTGTAGCCGGTGGGCAGGCCCTCCAAACTGAAGGTGGGTGAACTCGAGCCCACGCACAGGTCGAACGATGCTACCTCGCCGGCCTCGACCTCCATGGAATGAGGGCTCACGGAGAGCCCAGAGGAGGCCTGACCCTCCGTTGATGTGCGTGCAGCTGTGCTCTTACCGGGACTGGTGCTGGAGGAGGTGAGAGACTCTCGCGCCGAGGATGTGGAGCTACGCGAACTCCTGGTATGGGTGCTCGATGTGGACGTGGAAGAGACTAACGTCATCATCGTAACTGGAGGGTTGCAGCTCACTACGACGGTCTTCGCGAAGGTATTGCTTCCCTGGACCGTACTGGACGTGAGGCTGACCTGGAGCAGGACGCTCAGCCCCTCGTAATACTGCCTTATGGAGGCCCTAGCTGCACTCTGGATATTTCCAGTCGTATTCGATGCACTCGAGAAAGAACTCGCCTCAACTACGTCGTTCGCGACATCTCGGGGGAGATCTGTCAGGACGTAGGATCTGGACTTCGCTATGTAAGTGCCCTTCTCCCCGAACCTCGCGAACACCTTGAGCTCGACCCATGATCCCACAGGGACTGAGATCGAGCTGGGTATTCGGTCCCCGTCGTAGAGTCGGGATCCACCGTTGGGGTACCTGATCGTGAGAACGAACGTCGGATCTATGGGGGATACCACGATGTCCTGGGTGATGGTCATTGAGACCGAGGTAGTGGCTTCGGGGTGATAAGCGGACACGTCAACGGCCCAGATCGCGAGCAGGAGGACCAGCACGAGGACGGGTAGACGCATGGGGTTCGATAGATGAACGTTCGATAAAATTATAAATTTAATGACAGGTTAATCCGCGGCACACCGAAGATCCCACCTCTGGGGACCCTCAGATGCAATCTTGGCGTGAATGGGCGATGCTAACGAAAATTTCCTGATTATCGGGTATCCAGCTTCTTCCTCGGTGTCGAGGCATCATAGCGTGTAAGTCGGGGGAGTAGCTCTCTATCAATTTCCCTCTACTCAGATGTATCCCCGCCCTCGTTACAGAATGGATCTGGATCCAACTTCCTCGGGATGAAGTGTAGATTATCGGTTCTCCTCTCTCACGACGCATCGAGTCAACGGGGTGCATATCCTGAGAGCACCTAAGAGGATGGATCCCCGCCAGGACCCTACGTTGAATCGCTCAGGAAAACAGAACCCTCAGCCTTCACACCCACGCCTCAGCTTCGCCACCTTCCTCACCATGGAGTTTCGTCTGAACCCGCGAGGTCTTCTCTTCGCCACCTTCAGGCTGCTTATCTCGGAGACATCCCTCCCGAGGATCCTCCTCATCACGCTTCCACCCTCCCTCAGGAGCTCGTCCCAGCTGACGACCCCGATCCTCTCCCTTCCCAGGCGTTCCCTGTCCGCCTCGCTGACGGGCCTCCTCACCAGCACGGTGTAGCTCCACGAGATGAGGCTCACCCCCTTGCCCCTCAGCCAGAGGCAGATGAGGTCGGCCACGAGCTTGGCCCTCGACATCTGCTCGATCACCCTGCTCGGCTTCAGGGAAGTCTTGAACTCGAAGGCATGTAGCCATGTCTTTCCCCAATCCTGGAAGAGGACCAGATCTATCTCGCCCACGGTCCTCTCGTTCCTCCCGGATGAGCTGATGGCTGAGACGTTATGCAGGGGCCTGAGGCCTGGGAAGGACGATATTAGGGAGTTCCTCAGGGGTATCTCGTGGAGGACCTCCACCGTGCCCTCCACGAGCCTGAGCACACCGTGCTGAGTTGGGATCTCGACCAGGATCCTCATCCGCACGGGTATCCAGAGGGGAAATAAAATCGGAATGGCTCGAAATATCCTCAGGGAGCTCATCCGTGAAAAAACGGGTCAATCGCGCGAGCGCGGCTCGAGGGGCCTGCAATCCCAAGGAATTCCCAGGCACCCTATACCAACGGGAACAGATCCGAGATGGGCGGGGGATCCACGCGACAATCACCCGAGAGACGGGGTCGTCCGATCTCATTCCACTTGGGTTGGATGATACAGCTAGCTCATCCCTATCCTAGCCTTTATCTCCGCTATCTCCCTCTCGATCTTGGAGAACCTGTCCTCCATCCAAGCCTTCAGGTCGTACCTCAGCGCCTTGAT
>WAOH01000171.1 GCA_015521385.1 Thermoproteota archaeon | reverse complement strand
TCTCCGTTCCGAATCCCCCTGCCTTGGTTACTATGGGCAGGCCATCGAGAGATCCGCCCATTATCCACCCAGCGGCGAGCCCCTGTTCCGGAGGCTCCCCTATCTCAACGCCCATTACCCCCATCCTCTCCATCAGTTTCCTGAGGGTCTCCCCACCTATTACCACCAGCCCCCCAGCCTCATGGAGTAAACCACGGATCCTCTCGAGCCTACCGGGCTTCATCCCGGCTAGGCGGAGGCGGATCGCCGCATCCCCACCGTCCCTCAGTGTCCGTGCGACCTCCTCTATGCCGAAGTCATCAGCCTCCAGAACGGGTATCTCCTCAGAGAGGGCTTCGAGCTGCCTGGCCGTGACCTCGTTCTCCGATCCGGATACGAATAGGATGGGGCCACTTGCCTTGGGGGCCTCTCCCCTCTCCACACCTACCCATCGGGCCAGCTCTAGGGCTAAACCTGCGCTGCCCCCCATCACCCGATAGCCGGAGATCTCCCGGAAGAATAGAGAAAGCGCCCTCCTGTCGGGGACCTCCTTGGCGATCAGAACGCCAGAATCACCCTCCCCCCAGTATCCTATCGTCAGATCTGGGGATGTGGCCCTCACTATCTCCTCTATAAGGGAGGAGGCGACGGGCAGCTCTCTCACGTACTCCGTCTCCTCCAAGGGGATGCCCCCGACGTACAACCTACCATTGAGCACGGTTCTCCCCTGCTCGGGGTAAGCGGGAGTGAAGGGCAGAGAGGTCTCCAGCATCGATATGAAGGGGTTCAGCTCGGCGCCGACATTCCCCCTCATGGTGGAATCCACCTTCTTGTACAGGTACCTCGGACTGGCCAGCTCTAGGGCGGCCTCTAAGACCTCCCTGACCCTCCTCTCAGCCTCCGTAGGAGGAACGAGCCTGGTGTCGGTGCTCAGGGATACGCACTTCCATCCGTATCCCGCGATTTCTAGGTTCAGGGCGACGAAAGAACCGCGCCCGAATTGGGAAGCCGTATCTAAGGCGCCGGTTAGGTCGTCAGCCAGGATCAGTACATCCATCAATGCTATGGGGGAGGATCCCCTAAAACAGTTGTCGAGATCAGGTGGTCAGCATGACTATGCTTATCTTGACGTCCTCGGGGATCGTCACTCCCATTATGCTCCTGATGTACCTCTCGTCAGGGTTGGGGATGTCTATTATCCGCTTGTGGATCCTCAGCTCGTACTTATCGTACCTGTTCGTCCCTTCACCCGAGGGATTCCTGAGAGCGGTGACCCTGAGCCTCTTGGTCGGCAGGGGTATCGGGCCCTTGACCCTGACCCCCATCTTCTCGGCCATCTCCTTGAACATCCTGCTCACTTGATCCAAGCTCCTGGGATTGGTGCTGACCATCTCTATCCTCAGTACCTCGGGCATTTTACCACCACTCACCGGGACATCTCACTGCTAAATAAAAATGATGGAGGGTTTACTTCTTCTTCCTCTCCATCGGGACTACATCCAGCACTATACCTGCAGCGACGGTCATGCCCATGTCCCTGACCGCGAACCTACCGAGCGGCGGGAAGTCACTGTACTTCTCTATCACGAACGGCTTCAGCGGCTGGAACTTCACTATGGCGGCCTCTCCCCTCCTTATGAAGCTCGGGTTCTCCTCGATCACCTGACCGCTCCTCGGGTCGATCTTCTTCTCTATGGACACCATCTTGCAGGCCATGTGCCCGGTGTGGGCGTGTATCACCGGCGTGTAACCGGGAGCTATCGCGGTCGGGTGCTGCAGCACCACTATCTGGGCGGTGAACTCCTGGGCGACGGTGGGCGGGTTGTCAGGGTGCCCTATGACGTCTCCCCTCTTGATCTCCTTCTTGTCGATGCCCTTGATGTTTATCCCGATGTTGTCTCCGGGCTCGGCCTTGTCGAGCTTCTCGTGGTGCATCTCTATGCTCTTAACCTCCGCGGTCTTGCCGAGGGGCTCTATGATTATGGTGTCACCGGGCTTGATCACTCCGGTCTCCACCCTGCCCACCACGACGGTGCCGACTCCGGTTATGGAGAACACGTCCTGTATGGGTATCCTGAGGGGCTTGTCCACCGGCTTGGGCGGCGCGGAGAACGTGTCGAGCACCTCATAGAGGGTCGGACCGTTGTACCAAGGCATGTTCTCGCTCTTCCTGACCACGTTGTCCCCCTTCAGACCGCTCACAGGGATGAACTGTATCTTGTCGGGGTCGTACCCGACCTTCCTGAGGAGCTCAGCCACCTGAGCCTTTACCTCCTCGAACCTCTCCTTGCTGTAGTTCACGGTCGGATCGTCCATCTTGGATATGGCGACAGCGAGCTGGTTGACTCCCAGCGTCTTGATCAGGAAGACGTGCTCTATGGTCTGGGCCTGGACGCCCTCTCCGGACTTGGCGGAGACCACGAGTATGGCGGCGTCGGCCTGGCTGGCTCCGGTGATCATGTTCTTGACGAAGTCCCTGTGTCCGGGGGCGTCTATTATGGTGATCATCTTATGGGGCGTCTCGATCTTGGTATGGAAGAGGTCGATGGTCATACCCCTCTCTCGCTCCTCCTTGAGCCTGTCCACGAGCCAAGCGAACTGGGCGTCAGCTGCCTGCTCCTCGGGAGGAAGCTCCTCCACTAGCTGGAGATCGAAGAACATCCTCCCTATCAGCGTCGACTTTCCGTGGTCGACGTGTCCCACGAAGATCAGGTTCACGTGCTCCTTCTCGGCCATCTTATCACCCTATCACCTACGGGTATCTCTACCGGTCCATGACTGTGCGCATTTTTAAACCTAAACGTAACCCTCGAATCTGAGGGCCGAACATGAAACCGATCGAATCCACTCTGAATGGTTACAGGGAGTTCACCGCTTGGATGGCGGTTATCCCG
>WAOH01000170.1 GCA_015521385.1 Thermoproteota archaeon | reverse complement strand
TAATCCAGCAGGTCAAGGAGTGCATAGCTAGGATAGGAAGGTCCTGAGCCTCACTCTCCTCTTCCTCACCCCGTCCCCGGCTCCACAGCCCAGAAGGTTGCGCCACAGCGGGGATCACTTGGGGAACAGGCCCAGGGCCTTGTCCGCCTTCTGGGCCAGCTCGAGATCGAACAGGGCTATGGTCGGGAGAAGCCATGAGATCCTGTACCTGGGCCTCTCTTCCTTGTCCTCGCCGTAGTATGCCAGCGCGACCCTCCCGAAACCGGCCTCCTTCTCCAGCTCCCTCGCGGACCTCAGGAACCTCCTGGCCACGTTGGGCAGCTCTTCGTAGGGGACCGGCTTTCCCTCCTGTCCCCTCTGCTTGACGAACTCAGATACTATCCCCACGTTCCTGAGGTAGGACACCAGGTTCCGCAGGTTGTTCTTCTTGAAGAAGTTCAGGAGGAGCGGGCCAGCCGGGACATCCAGTATGACTGTGTCCTCCTCCCCCTCCCTCAGGTATCCCACTATGTAGGCCCTTCCCTGCTGGGTCTCCACGTGCGCGAGGAACCGCTTGTTCTTCGGTATCTCCTCCAGGACCTCGAGGACCTCGTACTCTATCCCTCCCTCCATGTACTTCTCCCCGACGTGCCTCTTGCCCGCCTCTGCCGTGAAGTAGGTCTCTTCTCCGGCCATTTTTCCCCACAGGAGGTCGAATCCCCACCTCTTCAGCTCCTTTATCTTGAACTCCCTCGCCCTCTCCGGTTGACCCAGGGTCTCGAAGACCAGGGTGTTGAGACTCTGTATCTCCCTCAACTCCTCTACCGACATAGGAGTAGGGGTATGTGATCAAACAAAAAGGTGAGTGGGCGTCAAATTCATCAGCATACCCCGGCCCCAAATCATATGATGAGGATTTCAACCGAGATGTTCTTCAGGGTGGCGAACCCCAGGCTGGTGGCCCTGATAACCTCGGGCTCGATCAGCGATCCCAACGCCATGGCAGCGACCTGGCACGCGCCCATATCGTTCGATCCTCCTCTCTATGGCGTGTCCGTGGCACCGGAGAGGGCCACCCACTCCCTGATAAGGGAGAGCGGATCCTTCGGGGTGAACCTCCTCCCCTACGAGATGGTCGACTCGGTGCACACCTGTGGGAGGATCTCGAGGAGGGAGAGGGGCGACAAGCTTGAGCTGGCGGGCATAAGGGTGTTCAGCGGCCCTGAGCTCGGTGTTCCTCTGGTGGAAGGAGCTTACACATCGCTGGAGTGCGAGCTGGTGAGGGAGATCGAGCTGGGGGATCACACCTGGTTCGTCGGAGAGGTCAGGTCGGTGCTCGCGCTCTCCGGAGACGGTAAGATCGATGTATCGACCGTGAGGCCACTGCTCTACCTGGGGAGCGATCTATACGTAACGGTGGATCCCGAAAGCGTGAGGAAGGGGAGGGTGAGGGGGACGCGCCAACCGTCTTAAGTGCCGCGTGCTCAATTCCTCGATGAGGGTACTGGTAACCGGAGCATCTGGGATGCTCGGATGCAACCTGATACCTCTCCTCAAGGAGAGAGGCTACGAGATAGTGGCCATGGTCAACAGGGGAAGCCTGGACAAGAGGCCCTGGGCTAGAGAGATCCTGAGAGGCGTGGAGCTGATAGAGGCGAGGGTTGAGGAGTTCAACGGATCGCTTAGGGTGGACGCGGTCTTCCACCTGGCCGCGGTGCTCCGAGGGCCCACGATGAGGGTGAACTACGGGGGGACCGTGAACCTTCTGAGGAGGGTCGAGGCCGACACCTTCCTGCTCGTGAGCAGCATACTCGCTCCCGGCGACGGATTGAAGGTCAGGGCCGACGAGGAGGCCCCCTGCATGCCCATCACCGGGTACGAGCGATCCAAGTGCGAGGCCGAGAGGAGGGTCCTCGAGTCCGGCGCCAGGCCGATAGTGGTGAGGCCCGGGTGGATATACGGCCCCTTCTCGATAAATCCCGACATCCTGAGCATCGCGAGGTGGATCAAGAGGGGGATAAGGCCTGTCCTGATAAGCGAGGAGCTGCCTCTCGCCCTCGTACACGCCAGGGACGTGAGCAGGGCGATGATACACCTACTCGAGACCGGTGAGGAGGGGATATTCAACGTCAGGGGCCCGAGGATGTACACGATGGGGGAGTTGCTCGACGAGATATCCTCATTCTTGGGGAAGTCAGGGGGGATCAGGATCCCCATCAGCAGGGGGTTGGTGAGGCTTGCAAGCAGGTTCTTTGACGTGGTGAGGTACCTCTACCTAGCCCCGGAGGATGTTCCGATAGGCAAGCTCGAGGCGACGGGATACAGGCCGACAATAGAGCTGCGGGAGGGGATGAGGGAGAGCCTCTCTTGGATGAGGTCTCAGGGACTGATCTAAACGTCTCGGTGAGCCGTCAGGTCTCGGCCTCTATCCCCTCTATCCTAATCTTGCCCTCCTTCTCCAGATCGTAGAGTCTCTCCACTATCTTGTAAACCGTGACCCCCAGCTCCTCGGCGAGCTTAGACGGGGTTATCCTGCCCTCCCTCATTGCCGTCTCTAGGATGGCCCTACCGAGAGAGTCCTCCGCAGTGCTGTCGATTACGGTAACTCTGATGTGGTAAGTGGTCTTTCGAAACTTGGGCTCAGATATGTAGATCGCTAGGGAGATCAGGGCGGCTGCAGCACCCGCCACTACAACCGCTACGTAAAGGACGGACTCCGAGAGCAGGGACCTGTACATTATGATCGCGAACGCCTCCAGCAGGAAGATCGCCACTCCCCAAACGATCGCCGGGATGTACCTCCTCGAAAGGGTGAGAAAGGCCATGGGATCACCTCCCCTTGGATCCCACCTCCAGCAGGGTCAGGATCTCCGCAGCTTCCCTCACATCCATTCCCCTCCTCCTGGCAAGCTCCAAGGCCCTAACCGAGACGTGCTCCTCGAGCTCCCTTACCCTCAGGCTCCCACTGTTCAGCAGTTCTTCCACGAACGAGGCGAGTATGGGATCAGCCATGGCTCTGGAAACGGTCGCCTCGGTGGCGAGCACCCAATGCGACGGTCTCTCCCCCCGGATCAGGAACTCTCCGAGGGATCGGTAGTCCACTAACATAGCTCTCCTCCTCCTCGCGAACAATAAAAGCAGTACCAAGAGGGAGGCGGGGGTGACCAGGAAGCCGAACATGGATTCCCTGCTGAGGGGACCTACCAGAACAGAGGAGCTGGCGAAGGGACCTCCCGGCACTTCCACCCTGTTCGTCAGGTGAGTTCCCCACCTCCACACGGGGATGTGGACCCTCACGAACACCACGGCTGAGCCGCCCCCGACCCATATCCTCAGGGTCCTCCCATCCCGCTCCCATTTCACCGCCTGAGGGGACCAGACATCGGTGAGATCGGCTCCCTCTGGCAGCGTGTCGATCAGCTGGAGCCCCACGGGCCCCCTGACCCTGATCACGTACTCGATATCCCCCCAGCCCATGTAGATGCCCAGCTTCTGGAGGGAGATGAGCCTCTCGGCGGGGAGGGCCTTTACCCTGAAGGAGGCGGTGAGGTTCCCCATCCTGACCCTGTTCGACAGGAGCCCCTCCCTTGTCGCCTGGAAGATGGCCTCGAAACTCACCTCCTCGCCTGGGTCGAGCCTGAACACCCTCCAGGTGAGGGGACGGCCCTTGACGAGCCGTTTACTCAGGACCCTCAGCCCGTCCGGGATGTCCACTATCGTGAGGTCTCTTGCCGTGACGTTTCCCACGTTAGCGACCGTGACCCTGCATTTCACCAAACCTCCGACCTCCACCTCTGCAGGCTGACAGACCTTGCTCAGGCTTAGCCTCTCCGGCACCTCAGCGCTGACCCCCAGCTTCTCAGTGACCTCAGGAGGCCTGCCGGTCCCCGGACGTTCACCTTCACCTCCTGCCGGAGGTATCCTCTCCCCGACGCGGCCCGGTACCTCGGTTGCAGTAGTAGGAGGCTTCTGGACTTGACCCTCGCCCCCGCCACCACCGCCCGGAGCTGGCGGGCCTGCCGCGCACCCCAGGGTGGGCTCGGTGAGCACGGCCCCCGACTCGAAGCCACCGCCGACCCTGTGCATGAGTGAGTAGACGCCCGATACGCTCGCTTGCCCCGTGAAGTTGGCCACCGCGTAGTACTTGGGGGGTTCGGACAGGGGGGTGTCGAGATGCGTGGACGACAGCCATGAAGAGCCGGGGCTCAGAATCGTGTCGGGTTCCTCGCAGAAGACGAGCCTGCCGCTTGAGGGATCGCCCTCGTACACGCAGAGGCTGACGAGTCGGTACGTCAGCTCCTCAGCGGTATCAGTGAAGCTAGCCCTCAGCTCGTAACCGTCCTCCACCCTTTCCTTCTCTATGTTGACCGACGCGGGTCCAGTGAATCTCACTCCCCGCAGATCGTCTAAAATAGGTGGGGAGGAGCTGTTCACGGTTACCCTGGCATCTGGGAGACGCAGCGGATTCGATGGATTCACCCAACCCCTCAGGTAGAGGTCAGCCGATTCACCCGCCCCCATCGGACCCAAGATCCAAGTCACCTCACCCCCCAGATCCACCGTGCCGGACGTGGCGGATGCAGTCGGGGATGCGAGCCAGTTCAGCGGCTTGACCATCTTGACCCCCTCCACGTTGGCTAGGGCCGTCAACCTGATGTGGAGGGTCACCCTCCCCATCTCCCCGCATCTGACCACATCGGGAATCAGCTCCTCCCTGATCGTCACGGGAGGCGACTGGTCCCTGGGCCCCTCGAACCTCCACCTGACGTAACCCTCTGGAGGTATGGAGGGGGCTCTCAGAGGTGGATCGACTGGAATGCTGGAGGAGACAGGGTAGTCAGGGTAGAACTCGTAATCGGGAGCGTCAAAGTATATTCTCAGGTCTGAGACGGTGTCGTTGGTGGGGTTGATGGCAGTCACGAACCCCCAGTGATCCAGGACCTCGTAACTACCATCCGCATGGAACACGACATCGAGGTAGTCGCTCACATTCACCGAGGGCCCCGCCGGTGGATCGATACCCACCACCTGAGCGTCGGAGAGGTTGAAGTCCGTGGTGCCACAGTCCACCGCGCCCATGGTGTAGGTGATGGTTTTTGTCCCCTCGGGCGTCCCCTCCGGACCCAGGCTGATGGACCACCAGTAGGTGCTTCCCTCGCTACCACTCGGTGGCGACGAGTACGATAGCATGGTCACCCCATCGGGGAGGACGTCGTACACCTTCGTTGTCGTGGCCCAGGGGTTGAGGTTGCTGACCGTCAGGGTCACGGTCAGGGCGCAGTCTCCCGAGGGCTCGACCGACTTCACGACCGATACGCTCACGGGTTTTCTCTCTACGGATGGACCGAACTCGCTCGTTCCAGCCCCGTTCATGTGGGTGACGGCCGAGAGGAGGGTTCCTGAGTCCGGTCTGGCCCAGTCGGGAAAGCTCGAGAGATCGAGTGACCCGGAGAACTCCCCGTTACTGTCCGCGATCAGCGATCCCAGGTAGATCCAGCCCTCCCCATAGCTGGTGGAGAGCTCCGAGTCTCCGGAGTAGTTATTGCCAGCTAGGTCGTCGCCTCCATTCAGGTTCCTCACCAGGTAGATCAGGACCTCGGCTCCCGCGAACTCGGGGCTGCCGGAGTAGGCGTCCTCCGCGTTGATATAGCCCGAGAGGGTCAACGTCTCGGAGACGGGATCGTAGCTGTAGTCCACTATCACCGGGTAGTCCAGACCCCGGTTGGGCTGCGACGGATTGAGTAGCCCGTCGTTCAGGGTTACGTTGTCCCCCACGGGATTCGTCGTGGAATGGGTCGCGTCCAGGTCGATGCCCACCTCCCCGTTCGAGAAGATTGCGTTCACTAGGATGGAGTTATTGAGGCTTACATGGACGCCGTCCGTCCAATTAGCTATCACCACCCCAGGACCCCTGTTGCCCGAGATGACGCTGGCGTTCACCACCGAGTTGTTCCCCGTCAACCTCAATCCCCCGTCCTCCCCGTTCAGGGCCGTCAGGCCGTTATCCGAGAGGTTGGTGTCCACTATCACCAGATCGCCCGGGCTCGACAGGGCGCCAAGCCCGTAGGCGGCGTTATCGTGCAGGTAGGAGCAGTTCACCTCCAAACCCCCGGCCCCCACCAGGGAGATGCCGTCCTCGGATCCGCTACTGATCCCGTTCCTGAACGACTCGACCCGGTACACGGTGCCGCTCAGGGCACCTCCCCTGAATACCGCCCCCGAGTACCCGTTGTATCCCAGCAGGCTGTCCCTCAGGGTCACCTCGGGATTACCATCGGCCTCCACCACCAACCCGTGCAACCCGTTCCTCTCCAATCCGTGGACTGATGGATCCTCCCCGCTCGAAGTCAATCCCACCAGCAGGCTCGACAGGCTCACGTTCGTCAGGGTATGGGAGCCGTTCACGTATATGGAGCCATCGGACGAGCTGAATCCGAACACCGAGAATCCGTGAAGCCAGGTATTGCTCGCGTTGATCGTTATACCGACGCCGGGGATCCCCCCTCCGTAAAGCTCTATCTCCGGCTTCTCCACCCCGGGGAGGGCGCACTCATCACCAGTGGAGACGATCCCATCGGGCCCGGTCCCCACGGTCCCCGTGGATCCGGCGACGCCCGTGTTCGCGTCCCTGACCGTCATGTCCTGATTGAAGACCGTTCCGTTAAGCAGGGTTCCGGATGGATCGTTGAGCGCTGGAAGGGGGCCCAGGGTTGAGTTGACCTCGATCCTCCATGACTGGGCATATGCGACATTGGGATCGACCATCATGACGAAGTAGCTTCGCTGCGATCCCCTCAACGCGTTGGAGTTGACGATGAACTGCCTGAGGCTCCCCTGCGCGTATCTGCCGTCGCTGACTTTGGCGAATATGAGGCCCTCACCCGAGAAGACCCAGTAGGCCACCGCCTCCGCTATGTGCCACCTCTCGGAATCGTAGAGGGTGTCCTCGTCTATCGCCAGATTTATGCTGGTGGTCACGGGGTCAGGCCCGTAGAGAACGGCCCATCCTCCGTTCCCCCCTCTCATCCCGCTCTGCACGGCCACACCCACGGAGAAGGAGGATCCCAGGTCGTAGGAGTAGGGGGGGCTGTTGTCGACGCCCCTTATCGTGACCGGGCCCAGCTGCGCGCTGTAGCTCAGCCCACCGGTGGTCCCGTTCCCGGCCTCCACCACCACGTAACCGAGCACCTCATTCCTCCTGTAGGTTACGGGGTCCTCCCCCACGTGCTTCCCCACGTAGAGGTTGACGGGATCCGGGGGATAGCTCCTGGTCCCGTTGGAGTCCCAGAAGACGGACCACCTAGTGTCGTTGAAGCTCATGACCTGCCCCAGCACCACCGGCTTGGAGTAGGTCCAGGAGTAGGAGGGATGCTCCATGAGGGAGGAGTCCCAGCTGCCCCTGGCGTTGGTCCCGCGCGACACGACCCTGTGGGCCTCCACCTTCCTCCCGTCGTCCAGCTCCCATGCCCCTTCCTCCATGACCAAGCAGTGAACGTCGCTGGGTGTGACCGGCTTGTCCCCGGGATTCTGGATCCTTATCTTGAACGAGTAGTGCCCGACGTCCTTGATCCTGACCACCGCCTCGTTGTCCGAGCTGCTTGGCAGGTTGTACGTGCACACCACCACGGGGCTCTCGTAGTAGTTGTGCGTGAACACGATCCTCCAGTTGTCCTCCACTGCAGGTACCTTGAACACCTCACCCACGGGCTTGACCTGGCCGGACTTCCTGTCCAGCGCGTTGACCACCACCTCGTAACTGAAGCCGAAATCAACGCTCTCCCCTCCGTAGTAGGAGGGCTCCACCGCGACGTAGTGCTCCCTGGCGCCCTCCTCCATGTCCCCGATCGTGGGGTCCCTCCCGCCGAACTTGGGAACCAGCACCCAGGACGAGCCACTCCATTCCCTCTGGAAGGTCTGCTCGGCCCAAACCTCGTCCCACGAGTGACCTGGATTCAGCCCCTTGGAGGATATCAGGGTGCTAGAATCCACCGCCACGAACACCCTACCATCCACTATCGAGTGCAGCGTGTACCTCCCACTCCCATCAGTGATCTCGGAATCTATCATCCTGTCGGCGTCATCCAGGATCCCGTTAGAGTTCGTGTCGTTGTAGAGGAAGACCCTCACGTTGGGCAGCCCCACGTCGGACGAGTCGAGGGAGCCGAGGGAACCGAAGTCCTCGTAGACCCTCCCGACTATGGGCCAGCTGACGTACACCGTGAGGTTGTAGGTGCTCTCCACGCCATTGGTCTCGATAGCCGTGATCTCAACCGTGTACGCCCCATAATCACTCAGGGAGAAGGAGTAGGTGTAGATCCTCCAGAGGGGCGGTGTACTACTGTCCTCCTGGGAGAGGGTCATGTCGTCGCTGAGATAGAGGGTATCGTCCGGCCTGTAGACGTCTATCCTCACCTGCGCGATGTCGTAGGCCCCTATAGGGTCGGTCACGTTGGCCGTCACGGTGATCGTGTCCCCCGGTGAGTAGTCCTGCCTGTCCGTGCTGGCGTTCACCACTTCCACGTAGGTGTAGGTGCTCACCTCCACCTCGGAGGGATGGGACGAGTCGTGCCCCACGTACATGGGGTAAGGCGCCTGGTTCTCCACCCTCAGGACGAGGTAGCTGCCCCTGGGTATCCTCGTCTCTGAGGACAGGGGGATGGTGAAGGTGTAGGGGCTTAGGGAGGTGCTTAGGCTCAGAGAAGCTGATGCGTAGCCTATGACCTCGGACGTCGATCCGTCCGTGTAGAGGAGCGTTACGACCACGTCGTGGGTGGCCGAGTAGTCGTCCCTGAGGTAGAGGGTGACGACCGCGTCGCCGGAAAGGACGAAATCCGAGGCGAAGGGAGGTTGCTGTGCCCAGGAGTCCAGTGAATTGGCTGCTATCTGGGTCTCGCTGCTCGACACCACTGGTCGGGTCGTGTTGAGGGTGTGGTCGGCATCGCCATGCAGGTAGAACTGCTTCTCCACGTTACCCGGGTGTATCGTATCGGTGTATAGGGAGACCGTGTCGTAGATCGATGGGTCGCCCACCTTACTCACGTTCAGCTCCGTGAGGTCAACCTCTCCCATGGGGGCGCTCGAGGGGACGAGCTTCCTCACGGTGAAGTTGGTGTCTCCGATGGGGAAGAGGAGATCCGGCAGTCCATTACCGTTGGAATCGTAGCTGGAGGCCACGTAGTCCCAGGTACCATCCCCGTCGGAATCCTCAGCCACGAGCGTCACTCCATCGTACAGCTCCGTGGGCCACCCCTTGGTGGACTGGACTATGGAGACGTCGAACCTTGCCTCCTCGTCGTTGTTATGGGCGGTCACGTTGTACTCGGCCACGCCGCCGGGTGCGACCGTTTTGCTCTGATCCGGCTCAACGGTGAAGGAGGTCACATAGATTATGATGCTCCTCGCATCGTTGGAGCTGTTCTGATCGCCCGGGAGCTGCGTCCTCACCGTTACGTTGTACTCGCCCACAGGGAGGGAAGACAGGTCTAGGAGGAAGTTGGCCGGGGCCGTCTCGTTGTGCGGCACGTACAGGTCGACGTAGGCCAGCTGGGAGGAGAAGTACCCTCCCCCGACCTTCTCTATGGTCAGGTTGACCGGGACGTCCTCGGCGTCGACCACCCCGTACAGGGCGACGGTGGTGTTCACCCATATGGTGGAGTTGACGTTCGGATTCACCCTCGTCCCGTTCTCGGGAGTATCTATGCTCTTCACCCCCGTGTCGTGCAGGTGGGACAGGCCGTCCTGTATGTTGCTGAGCATGTCGCCGGCATCGTAGCCGAGGCCCCATATCACCGGCACGACCCAGACCTCGCCCGGGCCCAGGGATGCCCTGTCCCACTGGAGCGCCGTCCCCGCGTCTCCCTGGTAGAAGGTGCCGTTGTTGAGGTCGTCGTTCCGGATGTCGCTCCACATGTACCCGTACCAGTTCACGTCGTGTCCCGTGCTGGCCTCCTCGCCCCTGAACCCCCCGTACTGTATGTCCCCAGGCGCGGCGTTCGTGTCGTTACCGTAGACCACATCGTGGACCGGATCGTAGAAGGCATCGTCTCCGGTGTAGCTCCCCCTGAAGTTCCAGTCCATTCCCTGGAAGAACCTGAGGTCCGTGTAGGTGTAGGAGGTCGGGTTCCTCAGGTAGTAGACGGTGGCGAACCACAGGTTGTTGTCCCTTATTATCGTCTTCTGGGTTATGTTGAGCTCGTACCCCGTCCACTGGGCCTGCATTTCGGTGATTATGACGCTCTCGAGCTGACCGTTCGGAACCGTGTTTATTGTGACGTTCTCCCTGCTTATGTGGGTGAGGAGGTAGTCGCCGGTCTGGAAGAGGGCCCCGTCGTTCCCGTACTGCCTCGTCCCCCCGGGGGTGGTGTACCTGATCGCGATCTTGGAGCCGGCGTCAGCGTCTATGTCGTTGGCGTATCCATCCCCCGACCTTCCGGCGTGATCGTGGCTGCTGATGGTGAAGGAGTCGTCCCCCTGAGAGTAGGGGAAGACTATGGCGGAGATCTGCCCGGCGTCGACCTCCTCTATTGATAGGGACTCGTTGGGGGCCGGGGGGATGAGGGTCACATCGTACCCGTATATCGGATCGTCGAAGAAGTAGAGGGTCCCGCCATCGACGTACCACCTGAGCTGACCCTCCACCTGCCCCGTGGTCCTGTTCACCCTGATGTCGTTGGTTATCCTCTTCCCATCTGCCCTGACTATCTCCTTCACCCTATAACCCCGGGGGATCTCCACGCTGAACCTGTACCAGACCTCCAGCTTGTTCTCAACCCTGACCCTTATCAGGGTCGCGTTGAGCCGCTCCACCCTGACTCTCGTGTTCAAAGCATCCACAGGAAGTCCAAACCTCCTCAGGATCTCAGGGGAGGCAGGTAGCTCGTACTCGGAGAGGGTCAAGCCACCCAGCCGCCTCGCGACCTTCCTCAGTGCTTTTATTCCCTTGAGGCCGATGTGGATGCCCTTCTTGGGAGATAGGGACCTGACGACCACCGTCTTGGAGAGGGGATCGTAGGCGACCATCTCCTCGGCTGCCTCCTCCGAAGCGGTCCCCTGCGAGAGCTCGCCGGTCGTCACGTTGACCGCGAGGTCGAAGGCCCTCCCCCTGGCGACTATGATGACCTCGTGCTCGTCCTCGGACAGCGCCACCGGTATGACGAACGTCCCGTTCGAGACACTCGCGTTACCCTCCAGCCCATCCACGTGGTAGGAGACGAGATCCGGTGGTAGGACGTGGTACTCGACCCTACCTACTATCCCCTCTCCCGGCTCGTAGGTGAGCTCGAACCCGTAGGAATCCACCACGAAGCTCAGGTTTACCCCGTCCACCTCCACCCTGTACCTTCCAAGCAGGACGCTGGTGTTCAGGGGGTAACGGCATTCCCACAAGCCTCCCGCTCTCTCGAATTTCAGGTGGATCTCCCTGCCCATGGGATCGATCAGGACGGCCTTAGAGGGCTCGAACGACGATTTCACGACCACCACGTCGCCCGGGAAGTAGACCTCCCTGTCCAGAGTAACCTCCCTCTCAACCAGCGGGAGGGAGAGGACGGCGTTCCCGCACCGTAGCTCCACTTCCCGCTCCCCGGGGGGTGCGGGTATGACGAACGTCCCGTTCACCACCCTGACGCGGCCGTGCCTCCCGCTGGAGAACCTGTACTCCACCTCCTCGGGCTCGATGAAGTAGAAGGACACCCTCCCCCTGATGATCCCGTGGCTGTACGACGCCTCAATCTCGTAGTAGTCGACGTAAAAGATCGCCGACTCGTTACCAACGCGGACCTCGTACCTGCCAAGCATGATCGAGGAGTTCAGGGGTATCCTGATCACCCAGCCCTTCTCAGCCGGTTCAGGCTCCAAGGTCGCGGTGCTGTTGTCGGGGTACACCAACCTTACCTCCTTCGAGGGCGGGAGAGGGGGCAGACTCACGACCACCACGTCGCCCGGGAAGTAGACCTCCCTGTCGAGCCCGAGGCCTCCCCCAGCATCGCCCGGGACCGACACCTCCCTCACGAGCTCCCCGGTCAGGTTTCCGCTGACGGCCAGTATCCTGATCGTGTAATTGCCCGCTGGTAGGTGGAGTGGCGTCCTGTGGCCTGTAGTGGTGACGTTCACCGTTCCCTTCGGGGTGAGGACCGCGACCTCGGCCGGTAGGGGGGAACCGCTGAGCTCGGATAGGGTGCTCAGGAAGAACATCCCCCCTTCCTCATCGAGCTCTATCCTCATCCTGTCGAGGACGAAGGAGTAGTTCCCATCGGGCCACACCACCGTGTACCAGCCCAGAGGGAACGAGGAAGTGTTGATGGAGAGGGTCAGATTGGACAGGGAGATGAAGTCCGGAGGGGACGAAGGGTCTACGGCGAGTATCGTGCCGTTGGGCATGATCAGGGAGATGCTGGAGGGTGGCTCCTGTAGGGAGATCTCCACCGGGTTGCCGGGCATGAGGACGGATGGTGCGGGGGCGCCCGATGACGGCAGGTAGGGGAGGGCAGCCTGGACCGCCAGCAGGGCCAGTAGGAAGGCCGCCCCCCTCCTCATGTCACTACCTCCGGATGATCCTTATCAAGATCAACGCGAGGACGAGGACGATGAGCCCTCCCCACACCACTAGGTATCCGTGGACGGGCAGGCGAGGTAATGGGAGCGCGCTGAATTCCACCGTGACCTCGAAGGACCTCTCGGGTCCCGTGCCTGAGAGGTCCCACACACCCTCGCCGGAGGGGGGATCTGAGAACGTTACCGTCAGGCCGTCCGGAGGCACCACTCTGAGGGAGCCCTCTCTCACGTAGTTGGATAGTGGGCCTATGGAGAAGCTGAGCTCGTCGAAGAGGATTCCCTTCCCGACGACCCCATCTATCCTGAATACCAGCCTGAGCCTGCTCACCTCTCCGGGTTTGAGGGGCTGCCAAAGGGCGTACCTGATGACCTGAGTGCCGTTCTCCACGACCACGAGGGCCTCCACGTTCCTCCCCGTGTCCACGTTCACGGCCTCGAGGACCTCCACGCTCTCATTAACGGTCCTCTCGGACGGGAGAGGCAGCAGCCCCAAGGCCCTCTCCTGCTGGGATACCTTCAGGGGGATCCTACCGTATCCGGGGACCACCACTACCTTCCCCTCGTTCTTCAGGGTGGCGGTGAGCTCCACCTCGATCGAGCCGTCGGAGAGGGCCCTGACGACCACGTTCAGCCTCTCGTAAACGAGCGGGTTGTACTCCTCTGGGAGGGCCCGCTGCGCCTGGACCTGGGCGAAAGATGCAACGATAAGCATCACGACGAACAGGAGAACGAGGAAACGCATCCAGACCTGT
>WAOH01000169.1 GCA_015521385.1 Thermoproteota archaeon | reverse complement strand
GTTGGGAGCCCTCTTGTACCCGGAGCAGTGCCAGAATATCTTGTCCGGATGCTTCTGGGCCTCCTCCAGAGTTGGATCCATGAAGTCAAAGCTCGTGGTGAAGATGACGTCGTAACCCTGGGAGATGAGCTGCTCTATGACTCCAGCGGCATCGGCAGGAGCCACGGACTCCACGTGAGTCGTCTCCAGCCAGTCGTACCTCTTGTCCACCATCTCCTTAGCCTGATGGTGGGCGTAGGTCCAGCCTATGTCCCCTATAGGCCCCACATAGATCCAAGCGGCCTTTATCTTCTTGCCCTCCGGCGAGACGGTCTTGGTCTCGGTTACCGTGACCGTCTTTGCGGGCGCTCCCGTGGTGCCCACGGTCATGGTCTTGGTGACCGTGGTGACCCGACTCGGAGCGGCAAAATAACCCGCAATCAGGCCCAAAATGAGGAGTATTACCGCTATCGCGGCCCACTGGGTAGAGGTCATACTAACTACCTCATGGGGGGTGTTGTGGCTGAGGCCACGGGGCATTTCATAAAGATGACCCGACCGTTTCACCTGCACCGAAAAGTTTTCAAATAAGAGGTGAACGGAGTAGGAGGCTGCCGTGGGCGGCGGCCTAGGAGAGGCCCGCGGGTAGAGGGCTCGAACCTCATGGGGGGTCGCGAGCCTCTCCTATCTACCTCTCCTCTCTTTCGTAAGGTCTACCTAGTGCTGCAGGGGCTCCCATCCTCCTCCTCATCGATTCGGTAGCTCCCAGAGTCAATATTATTATGGTCAGAAGATAGGGAAGCCCGTTTAGGAGCCACTGGCTGTAACCATAGGCCTGCAGCGTGTAACCACTCGCCTCAACGACACCAAACAGATACGAGCCTAGGAGAGCTCTGATAGGATCCCAGAGCGAGAATATCACCAGTGCCAGGGCTATCCATCCCCTCCCCGCGGTCATGTTCTCTATCCAAGCCGGGTTATAAGCGACCGACAGGTAGGCGCCAGCGAGGCCGGCGAGCACCCCGCCGATGAGGGTGCTCAGGTACCTGACCCTGTTCACGCTTATTCCCATCGCATCAACGGCTGCCGGGTTCTCTCCAGTTGACCTTATGATTATCCCGTACTTCGTCCTGTAGAGGAGGAACCACATGACCAGAGCGAGGAGCAGGGAGATGTAGAAGAGGGGGTCTTGGTCGAAGAGCACTCTCCCCAGTACGGGGATGGAGGATAACGGTTCCACGGGTTTCGGAAGGAACCTCGCCTCGACCGGGAGTTGGTTCCCCACGTAGACCCTTCCGAGGACGCTGCTGAGACCCAGGCCGAACATGGTCAGGGCAAGTCCTGAAACCACCTGATTACCCTTGAGCCCGATGCTAATGGCTCCGTGTATCATCGCTAACAAGCCCCCGGAGAGCATCCCGATCAGGACCCCCAACCACGGGTTCCCGGTGACTAGGGCGGTCGCGAAGGAGCTCAGGGCCCCCACTGCCATCATTCCCTCAACGCCCAGGTTCAGAATTCCGGATCTCTCAGCGTATATCTCACCTAGGGCTGCGAGCAGCAGGGGTGTCGCTGACCTCAGACCTATCCAGAGGATGTTCTCGACCAGCTTGGCCTCGATCATCTCCTCACCACCCTGTACCTCACCAGAAACTCGCCGGCTAGGACGAAGAATAGTATTATCCCGTTGAAGAGATCCACCACGCCTATGGGAAGCCTGTAGGTGATCATTATGTACTCTCCACCGACTAGGAGACCTCCATAGAGGAAATTCGTCACGATAAGGCTTAGAGGGTTGTTACCCCCCAGCCAAGCGGTTATTATCCCTGAAAACCCGTATCCGGAGAGGAACTCGGGGGTGAACCTCTTCTGAACGCCGCACAGCTCCCCCACTCCCGCGATCCCCGCTAGACCACCGCTCACCACCATGGCCAGGATCACGGTCCTCAGATAGCTCATGCCAGCCGCCGTGGCGGCGTCGGGATTGCTCCCAATTGCCCTCATCTCGAAACCCCAAGGAGTCTTCGTCAGGAGCAGGTAGGCCAAGACGGAGGTGATCACGGCTATCAGGAGGGTGGGCCAGTGGATCCTAGTGCCATCTATCAGGGGTAGGTGAGATGCCTCCGGTATCACCTCGGTGTGGGCGAAGCCGCCGTAAGTGAGCTGTCCGACCTTCTCCTTGGCCTTCCAAGGTCCATGTATGAGATGCTGGAACACCCAGTAGAGTACGTAGTAGAGCATCAGGGTGGAGATGACCTCGTTCACGTTGAGCTTGGCCTTCAGGATCGCTGGCGGGATGCCCCAGGCGGCTCCCGCGGCGAACCCGACGGAGAACAGGATGGGGATGAGCAAAGCTGAAGGGAGGGATCCGTAGTTCACAGCCACCACGTAGGCGGCCATCGCCCCAGCTAGCAGCTGGCCCTCAGCCCCTATATTCCAGAACCCCGTCCTGAACACCAAGGCGAGGCCCGAGCTCACCAAGAGGAGGGGGATCATCCTAACTACCGATTCCGTCACGCCTATGCGAGTGGCGAACGCGTTGTAGAATATGGAGGAGTATACATCGACGGGATTCAGGCCGTAAACCAGGAAGACGACCGAGGCCGTCATCAGGGCGGCGAAGACGGACAGTATCCTCACAAGGATCACTGTCTTCCTGCTCGTCTCGAGCCTCTTGATCACCCTCAACCTCATGGGAGCACCTCCGATCCGGACATCATGAGGCCTATCTCTTCCCTCGTCACCTCCTCCGGCCTGACTATCCCCACGAACCTGCCCTCGAACATCACGGCTATGCGATCGCTGAGCTGGATCACCTCGTCCAAGTCGCCGGAGACTAGGAGGATGGCTTTCCTCTCGTCTCTCTTCCTGAGAAGGAGCTTTCTTATGTACTCGGTGGCCCCGACATCCAGGCCGAATGTCGGGTTGGATGCCACTATCAGCTTGGGGTCCCTCCTTATCTCCCTCCCCACTATGAGCTTCTGCATGTTACCTCCGGAGAGGAGCCTAGCTCGGGTGTCGGGTGAGGGGACGGCTATCTCGTACTCGTTTATCAGAGACTCGGCAGTCCTCCTTATCTCACCGTAGTCAAGTAGCAGACCCTTCCTGTAGGGGGGCCTGTAGTAGCTCTTCAGCACGGAGTTCTCCGCGACGCTCATGTCAGGGACTATGCCGAACTTGAGCCTCTCCTCCGGGATGTGTCCGACACCCAGCTCGGCGATCTCTCTGGGCGATCTATTGGTGGCATCCACCCCCGTCACCCTCACAGAGCCAGATTTCACCCTTCTCAATCCCACTATGGCCTGAACAAGCTCTCTCTGCCCGTTCCCCGCCACCCCAGCGATACCGAATATCTCTCCCTCCCTCACCTCGAAGCTGACACCCCTGACGGCCTCCCTCCCCCTATCGCCTAGGACGGTGAGGTCCCTGACCTCTAGGACGGGTTCGCCTGGCCTGCCGGGCGTCCTCTCCAGCTCGAAGACCACATCTCTCCCCACCATCATCCTAGCCAGTGCTTCCTTGGTCGCCTCCTCCACCCTGAGCGTGCCGACAACCTTGCCCCTCCTCATGACGGTCACCCTGTCAGCCACCTCGAAGACCTCTGAGAGCTTGTGCGTGATGAAGACTATGCCCTTCCCGTCTTCCCTCATCCTCCTCAGCACGTTGAAGAGGTCTCTAGCCTCTTGGGGCGTGAGAACCGATGTGGGCTCGTCTAAGATGAGGATGTCCGCCCCGGCGTAGAGGGCCTTCACTATCTCCACCTTCTGCTGCTCTCCCACCGAGAGTTGCCATATGTAGGCATCGGGATCCACCTGAATCCCGTATCTCTCGGTGAAATCCCTTATCCTAGCCTTCACCTCTCTCAGGGGATTGAGGAAGCTCTTGGCGTAGCCCATGGCCAGGTTCTCAGCCACGGTATGCTTGTCCACTAGGAGGAAGTGCTGGTGCACCATCCCTATTCCCAGCCTTATCGCATCCCTGGGACTGCGTATCCTCACCCTCCTCCCCTTCACGAAGATCTGCCCCTCGTCCGGCTGGTATATGCCGTAGAGTATGTTCATGAGGGTCGTCTTCCCCGCCCCGTTCTCACCCAAGAGGGCATGAATTTCCCCAGGAAGTAGCTCAAAATCGACGTGATCGTTCGCTAAGACACCGGGGAACCTCTTCACTATTCCCTCCATTCTCACGAGAGGTTCCCCGTTTGATGCTCGGGTCAAGCTACCCCCGGGCGCCGTATCTGGACAGATATTAAACTAGCCGTCGGTGGGTTCGGGTCAGCGTGAGGATATCTCCAAACTCTCCCCGGCGTGCAACTCCCTGAAACTGCCCTTAAGGTGGGAAGCAATCGCGGATTTAGCCCTGAAACCGGTGCAATGCATTGGAACGAGCATTTCCGGATCGTACTCCTTCAAGGCCTCGACCGTCCTCTCTATCCTCTCTTCGCTGGCGTCGATCAGGTGGAATCCCCCTATGATCGCCTTTATCCTGTCCTCCCCGGCGAGGGAGATGGCCCTCCTCACCGTGTTCACCACCCCACTGTGGCCGCAGCCTAGCAGGACCACCAACCCGTCCGTCATCCTCACCACTAGGGCCTGATCGTCCGGGAGTTCGTCCGCCACGAACTTCCCCTCCTCCACCTTATAGAAGCCCCTCACAACCTCGAAGTCGTTCCCTCTGGGAATCTCCCCCGTGGTCAGGATATCCCTAGCTACGGGAACGGGGTCCCTCGACAGGATGACTCTCGTCCGCCTCTCCAGCTCTCCAAGCGAGTAGGGTGGACCCGTGTAGGTGAGCTCGTTGAGGCCCAGGGATGGCAGTATCGCATACTTAGGCGAGAAGACCTCTGGATGGGCGATCACTAGGGGATTCGATTCGACATGGGATAGGAGTTTGAGCAAGCCGCCAGTGTGATCGTAGTGGTTGTGGGTCAGGAAAACATACTTTACCTTAGAGAGATCGATCCCCAGAAC
>WAOH01000168.1 GCA_015521385.1 Thermoproteota archaeon | reverse complement strand
TCGACTCCCCATCCCCTAGGACGGCGCTGTGGGGGTGTTATCTCATGCCTAGAGTAAAGGGAATAACCGCGAAGGAGATAGAGATACTGAGGAAACTGGTGGAGAATGGAAGGATAACCTACACCCAGATAGCCAGAGAGCTCGGAATGAGCCCTGCTGGTGTGATGAAGAAGGTCAGGAAGCTCGAGGAACTCGGTATAATAAAGGGATACACCGCTCTCGTCGACCACGCTAAACTCGGTAAGGGAAACAAGTATATAATCTTGTTAGAAACGGAACCGGGCAAACACACGGATGTGGCCAAGAAGGTAGTAGAACTCTTGGGCAACTCGGTACTGGAGGTGCACGAGATAACCGGACAGTACGATGTGGTTCTCAAGGTCATAGCCGGCAGCCAGTCAGAGCTGAACGACATACTCCGGAAGATTCAGAGCATACCCGGTCTCAGGGACACGAACACATCTCTCGTCCTCGACACAGTCAAGGAGAGACCGTCCGTGGTCCCCGATGAGATACCAGGGATAACTACCAAGAAGAAGTGATCGGGGTCAGAGCTCCACCCATTCTCCTCCAAGCGGCTGAGCATCAATCCCCCATTTTTTCAACCACCTAGCGAATTCCTCGCTGAACCCGTAGACCGTCAGCACCCTCTCCGGGTTGGTGCCCATAACTATGCTCACCAGACCGTCGAAGTCAGCGTGGGCGCTTAAGGGGAAGTCCTCTCTCCTCTTGGAGAAGAGGGCCCAGCCTGTCACCCTCGCCTTTCCGTTGGTCCTAGCCCTATGGGTCACTAGGACATGGGGTCCCTCGGGGGAGGTGGTGTATTGGAGTCCGAATCTCTCTTTTAGTGGTTCACTCACTTCAGCGACCCTTTCGGAAACGACGACCTCCACGTTAGTGTACTTGTTCAGAAGAGCGATTACCTCTTGGGACTTTCCCACTAGGTAGGCCTCTATGACGGGTGATCTACCGGAGGACACCTCCTCTGCGACCCACTTAGCTATATCAGTTCTTACTTTGTAGGGATCGGGGAACCTATATCTGGGATGCCCGTAAGTGGACTCGACTACCAGTACATCGGAGCTTGGGATCCTAGCGGGACTCTCCACCGTGAGCCCACCGAGGGGATTAACATCGCCCGTGTAGAATACGGTCTTACCCCCGCAGTTTATCAGGAACCCGGCGGACCCGTATATGTGTCCGGCCGGGAAGGCATACACCTCGAAGGGACCCAGTTCTATGCCCTCATTGTAGTGGATCACCTCCACTGTCCCATCACCGTACCTCCTCTCGATTAATGCCGCGGTCCCCTCAGTGGCCAAGACCCTCCCCGAAGGGTGGCCTATATCCTTGGGCACGTGATCGGAATGGGCGTGGGATACGAGAGAAGGAACGTCCCTCAATGTCCTTACTGGATCCAGGAGCAGCCTATCCCCGCAGTCGATCTCTATGCCGTTTCTGAACCTTATCCTCATCTCCCGAACCCACCATTACAAATTTATTAGTGTGGTCCAGTTCGCCGAGCGCGGGGATAACATGCCCAAGGGTAAGAAGGATAAGAGCTTCATGCCGATGTCCGTTGCTGGTATCTTGACCTTCAGCACAGACGAGGCAGGCGGCTTTAAGGTCCCTAAGTGGTTCCCTGTCCTGCTGTCCGTGGTGACCGGCGTCGTCATAATAGCCCTTCAGCTCATGTGAGAGCAGGTAATGCCAATGAGGATATCCGAGGCCCAAGAACTGATAAGAAAGATATACGGTGAGAGAGATCGCAAGAGAGGTGTCAAGGGAACGGCTCTCCACCTCGGAGAGGAACTCGGAGAGCTTTTCAGGTCCCTGAGGACCTCAGACGACGATAACCTCAGGGAGGAGTTCGCCGACGTCCTCGCTTGGTTGCTAAGTTTGGCTGACCTTCTTTCTGTTGATTTAGAGTCTGCTTTCGTGGAGAGGTATGGGAAGGGATGCCCCAAGTGCGGGTCTATTCCCTGCAGGTGTCCGGAGGTGTAGGATGCCTATGAAGTTCATACATGTGGCCCCCGAGGATGCGCTGACCTACGCCCGAAAGCTAGCGGATGCCGTAATAAGCTCTGGATTCAAGCCCGACACGATAGTAGCAATACTCAGAGGGGGAGTGGTGATTGCTAGGCTCCTGAGCGACTTCTTGGATGTGAGAGATATAAGGAGCATCAGAGTGGCCCACTATGAGGCCCTGGATATGAGGGAGGGCGCTGAGGTTGTGGAACCCCTCCCCACGAGATTGGATGGAAAGAAGGTCCTTCTGGTGGACGACGTGGCTGACACAGGGGATAGCCTCATAGTGGCCAAGAAGCACTTGGAGGAGAAGGGGGCCGCGGAGGTCAGGACAGCCACCATGCACTACAAGCCCTGGAGCAAGTTCAAGCCGGATTACTACTCGGAGGAGACCGATGCTTGGGTGATATATTTCTGGGAGTACGCTGAGACCGTCAGGTACTTCTTCACGAAGTACGGCGATAAGGGGCAAGATTACATATACGAGATACTGAAGCAAGCGGGAGTACCTGATGATGTAGTGAGGTGGGTAGTGGAAAATGAAGGGTACGTACGATAAAGTCGTGGAGCTGGCCACCAGAAGGGGTTTCTTCTGGCCCTCTTCTAGAGATGTCTACGCTGGGGCCCCTGCAGGTTTCTACGTCTACGGTCCTCTGGGTCTCAGGATGAAGGAGAAGATAGTATCGCTATGGAGGAGGGAGATCGTCTTCCCAGAGGAGGTGCACGAGATAGAAACGCCCAATATACTGCCCCTCAAGGTGTTCGAGGCATCAGGTCACTTGGAACACTTCTTCGACAAGCTGATAGAGTGCAAGAGGTGCCATTCGAGGTTCAGGGTCGACAAGCTGATAGAGGAGGCGCTGGGCATAGAGGAGAACTTGGAGGGATTATCAGACGAGGAGTTAATGAGAATAGTAATAGAGAACGGGATTAAGTGCCCCAAATGCGGTTCCAAGGAGTGGACGGGGATAAAGAAGTTCAATCTGATGTTCACCCTCGCCGTAGGCGCCGAAGCAGATGAACCCAATGCCGCTCTGAGGCCGGAAACAACACAGGGTAGCGTCGTGGAGTTCAGGAAGTCCTACATGACCATGAGGGGTAAGCTACCTTTCATCCTCGGGCAGGTCGGGAGGGTCTTCAGGAACGAGATCTCTCCGAGAAGAGCTCTGATAAGAATGAGGGAGTTCCAGCAGCTGGAGATCCACGTCTTCTTCGATCCCGATAATCCAGACGAGGCGTACCGGGAGAAGCTCGAGCCCTACATGGACTACAAGATAAGGTTCCTCAGGAGGGAGGACCGGGAGACGGGAAGGATAGTCGAGATGACAGCTAGAGAAGGCCTAGAGACGGGTTACACAATTAACTACCTCATAACCTATTGGCTGGTCCTGTACCAGAAATTCTTCAACGAGGTGCTGGGCTTCCCGCTGGAGAGGCTCCGATACAGGGAGCTCATAGAGGGAGAGAAGGCCCACTACGCCCTGGCCCACTGGGATCTGGAGGTCTACACGGAAGACTTGGGATGGGTCGAGCTGGTCAACAACGCTTACCGCACCGACTACGATCTGTCAGGCCACATGAGGGTCTCCGGGAATGACCTTAGGGTCACCAGTCCGGACGGGAAGAGGAAGTTCCTTCCTCACCTCTACGAACCATCAATAGGCTTGGACAGGGTGCTGTTTCACGAACTAATGCTCGCTTACAGGGAGGATGAGGAGAGGGTCTGGCTGCAGCTTCCTAGATACTTAGCACCCATCGAGGTGGCGGTCTTCCCGCTTATGAAGAAGGACGGAATGCCCGAGAAGGCGAGGGAAGTGTACAGGATGTTGATGTCCGAGGGTTTCTTGGCCTTCTACGACGAATCCGGGACTATAGGAAGGAGGTACAGGAGGATGGACGAAGTGGGCACCCCTGCCTGCGTAACTATAGATCATCAGACGCTGGAGGACGGGACTGTCACCGTCAGGGACAGGGACACGATGGAACAGGTGAGGGTGAGGATCGAGGAGCTGCCAGCCAAACTTAGGAGCTTCATATACGAGGGGAAGGACATCAAGGATCTCCAGTGAAAAGTCTGCTGCAGACCGGGCATTTAGGATCCCTCTCCACCTTTACTTCCGTGTATTCCATCGTCCTGAGATCCCCCATTAGCAATTTTCCTTTCAAGGAGGGCTCTATACCAGCTAGATATTTCACTGCCTCCGCAGCTGCTATTGAGGCGACTTGTGCTGGGGTCATTCCCAAGACGGGAACGGGCCCTCTATCTTGGACGTTCGGGAATATGCATCTCAGGCAGGGGGTCTCCCCAGGTACTATAAACGTCACAGCGAAGTAAAATCCCGAGATAGCCGAGTATATGAAGGGAACTCTGTGCGATACCGCATACTCGTTAATCAAGTATCTAGTTGCGAAGTTGTCCGTTGCATCGAGTATGAGGTCGACTCCCGAGAGCACATCGTTGATGTTATCCCTAGTCAGAGGTTCAGGTATTCCCTCCACCCTTATCTCCCTGTTCCTCCTGCTGATCTCCCTCTCGGCCACGAGAGCTTTGGGTAGACCCACGTCGTCCTCTCCATAGAGAATTTGCCTGTGTAGGTTGTCTAAACTAACTAGATCTCCATCTATGAGCCTGAGGTTAACTCCGGCACCCCCTAAGTAGAGGGCTAGGGGAGATCCTATCCCCCCCAGCCCCACGATGGCCACGAGAGAGCCACCAAGCCTACTCTGACCCTCCTCCCCTATGAGGGGGATCTGTCTATCGTAGCGTGACATCTCTCAGCCACCTCTCATAGGGCCCTCCCACCTTCTCCACAGGGAGAACCGCTATCTCCGGAACTTGGTAAGGGTGTATCTCAGATAGATACTCGACCAGTTCGTCCACCAACTCGTCTGTGGTCTTGATTAAAAGCAGGAGTTCCTGAGCCGTCTCTATCTTTCCCTCCCACCAGTAAGAGCTTCTGACTGGGAAGAAAGAGATACAGGCAGCTAATCTCCTATTCAACAGGGAATTCGCTATCCTTTCCGCGTCTTCCTCCCGTTCTACAGTCGTCAGAATTATCCTCAGGAGATCACCCCTTATTTAGACAGGAACTCCTCTATAGAAACGCGCTCACTCCTCAGGTCTATCTCGACCAACCTCCACCACAGCGGGAAGGCCACATTGTACACTCTGGTGCTTCCGACCTTTGCCATCTTACTCCCATTGTGAACGTGTCCGTGGATAGCCACATCTACGAGACCCTCTCTCATGTACTTCTCGAATCCTCTGTGGCCCAAGTATCTCCAAGCTCTAGGATTTTCGCCCTTCATGGTTTTAGTGGTCGTGGCGTAGTGAGTCAGGAGGACTGTTACATCGACCTTTTCCCTGAGATCCATGAGCATCTCGCCTATCAAGCGCAGCCTCTCACTGTAGATCTTCTCTATACCCGGTATGTTCCTCTTCTGCCAAGTAGTGGGGAGTTCCAAACTCCCCCTAGATCCCACGATGCCGACTTTCCTACCCTCTACCTCCAGAGTCATGCTCTCATCATCTAGAAATGTCACCTCCGGATTCTCCGCCCTTATGTCATCCTTCACACTGTCGTACTCATCGTTGCCGAAGACGGCCACTATCTTGACATCTCCTAGGCTCTCCAGCACATCCACTACCCGTCGATACTGCTTGTAGTTCCCTCTATCTACCATGTCACCAGCCACTAAGACAAGATACTCTCCCCTCTGCTCCTTACTCACGGCATTCTCCAAGTCTTTCAACCACACAGGTGCGTGTACATCGGATACTGCCAATACCTTCATTTTCAACCTAGTGCTGGATATTCATCATCCAATTAAACTACTACGTTGTTTGGAATTCATGTGAAGAAGGGTAGGGTCAGGTCCATTCTGGAGTCAATGATCTGGGATCCTAGGCTAGAACCAAGAGAATTCAGAATAGTGTTCGTGAGCAGGGGCTCTCCAAACAACCTAGAAGAGGTAAGAGGAGATGAGATAGAAGTGAAGGGCGACAGGATAGTACTAAGAGACGGAAGGGAGATACCCCACCACAGGATAGCTGCTATCTGGAAGGGGAAGGAACCCCTGTACCTCAAAAAGGACATATGAAGGAATTAAAAATTTTTTATGTGATGCGGAAGGGTGAGTCGGGGATGGCATGCCCTCCAAAGTTATTCCCCTTCTGATGGCGATTATAGCTCTGGTTGGAATTGCACTGAGCCTCTACACGGAATTTATTAGAGGCATAACCCCCTGCCTCTCCTGCTACATACTCAGGTTCAGCTATATCGCGATATTTCTGCTCTCACTGGCATACTTTAAGTATAGAGGGATATCCTACTTGATTTTGGCCATATCCCTGCTGATTATAGGTGTATCTGCTTGGGGGATGCTCAGTTTCCTGGGTTATCAAAGTAATCCGTGCATAGAATCATGTGCTCTGCCAACAGAGCTCGGTGTGAGCTACACGTTGTTCACCCTAGCCCTAATAGGTGGCATCACCGAACTGGTCTTAACTCTACTCCTCATCAAACGCGGGAGGTGAGGACTCCCCATCAGTATCTAATCCTAACGCAACTCAAATATCGTTTCTATAGGATGGCGAAACATCCCCACTTATACTCATATTATGGCCTCTATATCCTAAAACGTTTAACTTATCTACCCATTCATCCCGAAACTTATATATAGTGTAGTCAAGCTTAGCAACGCGGTGTCGGCATTGGTGGAGATAACGTGTCCATCATGCGGCTATGAGTTCTACTTGGACGAGGAGGACTACGAGGGGGAAATACAGTGTCCCAATTGTGGGGCCCTTCTCGAGGTCAAGATAGAGAAGGGGGAAGTTAAGGAGGTCATACCGCTGGAGGAAGGGATAGAAGAGGAGGAATGGCTCGAGGACGAGGACTTCTGGGAGGAAGAGGAGGAAGAGGAGATCTTCTGGGAGGAAGAGGAGGAAGAGTTCTGATTAAAGCTGATAAACGCTCACGTTTTCCCTCATAACGTCTTATTATTGTTAAATTAAATTAAAAAGGGAGGGGAAATCAGTACCCTGCTCTCCTCAGCAGGGTTTCCCACTGCTTGTCCACCCACTCTTGGAATTTCTCTATCATCCACTTATTCTCGGGCTTGAACATGTGCCTGAATCTACCCTGAAGCTTCAGATACTCCTCAACCGGCTTTTTCCTGTCGGGGTTCTTGGCTATGGATACACTGGGACCGGTGAGCCTGTACTCCCCCTCGATGACCTCGTAGAGTGGGAAGACGCACGTCTCTACAGCCAGCTTCATTATCTTCACCGTGTCCTCAGGAGCGCTTCCCCATCCTAGGGGGCATGTGGAGAAGGCATGGATGAACACCGGACCTTCGGTCTCGAATCCCCTCCTGAACTTAACGAGCGCGTCGTTCCAGTAGGCAGGAGATACTGTGGCGGCGTAGGGTATCCCGTGGGCCACCATTATGTCCATTATGGGTTTCTTGAAGAGGGGCTTACCCTTTATCACCTTACCGACGGGGGTAGTTGTAGTCCTAGCTCCGAAAGGCGTCCCGCCCGATCTCTGTATGCCTGTGTTCATGTAGGCTTCGTTGTCGTACAGCACGTACATTATCTTGTGTCTTCTTTCGAAGGCACCGGATATTGCCTGCAAACCTATATCGTACGTTCCTCCGTCCCCGCCTAGCACTATCACGTCATAGTCCAGTTCAATATCGGGATCTCCCTCAAACCTCTTCGCCCTGACAAGCTTCTTCCTAGCGGCTTCAACACCGGATCCCACGGCAGCAGCATTCTCGAAGGCATTGTGAGCCCAAGGAACGTTCCAAGAGGTGTACGGAAATATCGTCGTCGCCACCTCGACGCATCCGGTCGCGTTGATCCACACCAGAGGCTTCCTAGCAGCCATGGCGATCTGCCTCATTATTATTCCTGCTCCGCAGCCAGCGCATAACCTGTGACCCGATTCTACTGGTCTCTTCTGACCCTCTATCCTAGCTAGCTCCTTTATATCGGGTCTCCATACTGCCTTCGTTACCATCACTCCCTCACCCCCAGATACTTGATAACGGGCCTCTCAGGTTCCTCCTTAGCCTCCAAAAGCTCGTTAAAGGCCTTCTTTATCAGTTTAGGAGGTAACTCCCTCCCCCCGAGCCCGTAGACGTAGTTATAGACAGTGGGTTTTGAAGAGGAGCTGTAGAGAGCGGATCTGACCTCTAGGAACACGGGGCCACCCTCAGCTCCGAAACTCAGAGATCTATCGAGAACGCCGACGACATTGATCCCCGATAGTTCCTTTCTGATCATGTCGGCGGGGAACGGCCTGAATACCCTAAGCCTTATGGCACCCACCTTCTTGCCCTCGCTCCTCAGCTCATCGACCACCTTCTTTACCACGCTCATGGTCGAGGAGAGGCCTAGCAGCACGACATCGGCGTCTTCCGTCCTGTAGGGGATCATATGGACTGGTTCATACGACCTACCACCTATCTCAGAGAATTCCCTATGGACCCTCTCTATTATGGGGATGGATGCCTTCATAGCCTCGTTCTGCTGGACCTTGTGCTCGAAGTAGTAGTCGAACAGGTCCAGCGGGCCGAAGGAGATCGGGTACTTCGGGTTCAGCATGAGCGGTATCTCCTTCTCACCGTGTATGTGGGGTAATTTGATCCTCGGAATCTTCCTGACACCAACGAAGTTCGAAACCACCTCATCGGGAAGAACGGAGACGTTCTGCAGCGTGTGGGATATGGTGAATCCATCTAAGGTGACCATGACTGGCAGCATCGCCTCCTCGGCTATCCTGAAGGCCATTATTGTATTATCGTAGGCCTCCTGGGCATCCTCGCTGTATATCTGTATCCATCCCGAATCCCTGGCACCCATACTATCACTGTGATCGTTGTGGATGTTTATGGGAGCACTTAGAGCCCTATTCACGACGGCCATGACTACAGGAGTCCTAGTAGAGGCGGTTATATACAAGATCTCCCACATCAAGGCGAGACCGTTCGCAGCAGTCGCGGTAAATGCTCTCGCCCCAGCGAGAGCAGCTCCCCAGCTGGCACTCAAGGCGCTGTGTTCGCTCTCAACCCTTATGAACTCCATATCCACCTCTCCGTTGTGTACGAACTCGGATATCCTCTCCACAATTATCGTCTGTGGGGTTATTGGATAAGCAGCCACAACATCCACATTACTCTGCTTGACGGCCCAAGCAACGGCTTCATCTCCATTGAGGGCCATCATGGTTTGACTGACCGACTTCTGGACTACCATCAGACATTCACCTCCTCATACCCTCACCATCTCTATTGCCTTCGTGGGGCACTCTACTGCGCATATCCCGCATCCCTTGCAATGCTCCAAATCCGGTACGGGGACCCCCTCACCGTCCCATCTGTACACGCTGTCCGGACAGTACATCCAGCAGAGACCACATCTAACACATTTGTTCTCATCGATTTTAGGCTGGAAAACGGCCCACTCCCCAGTAGGGTACTCCTTCGAGCTTAGAAAGGGAACCGCCGCCATTGGAAGATCCTTCCATCCAACCATAGGCGTACTCATACGCTCACCACCTCCTTAGCCGGATCCGACTTGGCCTCCTTAATCGCCCTCTTGAGGGCGTTTATGTTCTTCTCACCGACGGAGCCCGGCCATCTCCACAGTATACCTTGTTCCACGTATTCCACGGGTAGTAAGTTCGTCGCAGCCAGCAGCACGCCCAGCATCGTGGTGTTGGGAGATGCCCTCCCTATTTCCTCTAAGGCTATAGTCGTGGCATCGACTGACCACACGTGGATCTCGTCCGGTAGGTCTAGCTCCTTCCTCAGCTCCGAGGGAGACTTCTCGCTGTTTGCTAGGAAGTACCCACCCTTCTTCAGACCACTCAGAATGGAAGCCATGTACCTAGGCTTCAACAGGCTTGGATCTATCACGATGACTATATCGGGCTCGTAAATGGGGCCCCTTTCCACTATGGGCTTGTCATCTATTCTGTTAAATGCAGTTACAGGACCACCTATCCTCTCTGGACCGAACTGCGGGAAAGACTGCGCGTACTTACCTGCTTTAATGGCCGAGTATGCGAGTACGGCGGACCCGCTCCAAACACCCTGTCCTCCTCTACCGTGCCATCTTATCTCAATCAGGGGAGACCACCCCTATAGTATGACCGTCTTTAAGGGTAAAAAGATATCTAGATTATCCAATCTTGAGCATGAGAGATTTTCTAGATCTATTTTACACCAAAATAGAGTATGATAAATGGGGAAGCCATCTACCCATTATTATACGTAAACATTTATCTGCTTGATAGAAGCGTGCCCCACATCATCTACATATAGTTTACGGATAAGGTCATTTATTGGTAAGTTCTTTCGCGTAACAACCTAGGTGCCAAAATAGACAGCAGGAGCGATGTCGTGGCCTCCGTTGTTGGGCCTATGGCTATAGCGCCACCGCCAGCTACAGGAAGGAACAGGCCTACGAATCCTATGATGAACGCTTCTACTGGAGAGAACCCGAATATCATGTAGAGAATCCATGAAGTCGATATGTCGTAGAGAAAAACCGAAAGGTAGGAGAATATGAAGAGAAGAATCCGATCCCCTAACTTTAATCTGGACCAGAGAAACCCTATGGTCCCGGCAAGAACGCCATCGATCAAGGTCCAGATGCCCAGTCCGAGTATACTGTCCGATGCTAGGAAGGAGAGGAATCCCACACCGAAACCTACACTACTGCCGTAAAGCATACCAGCCAGCATCGTGAACAATAGAGGTAAATTGACGAACTGCAGGGGGCCCACTAGAGCGTGTTTTCCTACCCTAGCGGCTACTGCCAAGGCGCTCCATACACCTATCTGCGCGGTCACTTTTGAAAGAGAAGTTCCTTTTTTATCCCCTATCATTGCCCATCATCTCACTTAAATGTAAATTTTAGTTAGATTAACTATGTTTTTCGATGGCATGAGCCTCGGCCATGTGAGTTTACATGATGGAATTTAAATAGGTGAGTGGTCGGTTATCCCGGTGTAAGCATGGGCCACGTGCACAACCACTCCCAGAGGGTCATTGACGAGCAAACGGCGTCTCAGCTTAAGGCTAGATTTGACGCCGAGATGGTTCGGCCGATAGAACTGATCATGTTCAAGGGCGTGGGCAATGAGGAGTACTCACGATGGACGGAACAGCTGCTCAGAGAGCTGGATGAATTGTCCGACAAGATAAGGGTCGAGATACACGACGTTACCCTAGAACCCGAGCTCATAGAGGAGTTCAAAGTCGCTAAAACCCCCACAATACTCATAGACCCGAGGTCCGGGTACAAAATAAGATACACCGGTGCTCCAGCCGGCTACGAGGCATGGGCCTTCGTGGAGACCATGATACTGGTAAGCAGAGACGACAGTGGTCTCTCAGACAGGGTCAGGGAGATCCTGAGAGAGGCCAGAAATTACGACAAAGAAGCCCATATAATGATATTCGTAACACCGACCTGTCCTTACTGCCCGAATCAAGTACTCTTAGCCAACAAATTCGCTATAGAGCTTAAGGGTCAGGTCGAGGCTGATTGCGTGGAGGCGTACGAGAACCCCGATCTAGCTGACATGTTCCATGTCTCCGCCGTCCCTCATAACGTGATAGCAGTACGGGATGACGGTAAAGAGGTACCTAAGGAAATCTCCATTGGAGTGCAACCCGAGGAGAAGTACGCGATGGACCTGATCAAGGCGTTGAGGGAATAGAGGTATGGATTACCACATCCTCCTCACCAATGATGATGGGCTTCATTCAGCCCCTTTCAGGGCTTTTTGGACCGGTCTCATGGAGAGGAAGATCGGTAAAGTGACTGTCGTTGTCCCGGAGCACGAGATGAGCGCTGCTGGGAAGGGAATAACCCTCCATAAGCCCCTCAGGATAAGGAAGCTCCCCGTGAAGGTGAGGGGCTTCGGGTACAGGGAGGCATTCACGGTTAGCGGAACCCCCGGAGATGCCGTCACGGTGGCTGTTAAGTACATTATGGACTCGGAACCTGATGTGGTGGTCTCTGGAATAAATGTGGGCGATAACATTACCTTGGACAATATATTCACCAGCGGGACCATCGCGGCCGCCCTTCAGGGTACCATAATGGGGATCACATCCTCCGCGTTCAGCGTGGAGATACCCGCCGGACAGCCCAGCCGACCGGTGGACAGATTCCTCACTCACGCGAGGCTGGCGGCAATGATAACTGAATGGTTGGTGAGGAGGGGCCTGCCAGAAGGTGTGGACCTCCTCAATGTGAACTTTCCCTACAAGATATCAGAGGACACGCCCATCAGAATAACTAGGTTGGCTAGAATGAAGTTCGAGAACTACGTTTTAGAGAGGATAGATACTAGGGGCAACCCCTACTACTGGCTGGGTGGGAATCCCGTCCCGGTAACCGAGAAGGATAGAGGAACCGATCTCTATGCCCTAATGGTGGAGAGGGCTGTCTCAATAACCCCCATAAGTCTGGATCTGAGTGTGAAAGAGCTGAACTGCGAGGAGCTGAATAGAAAAAGGAAGAGGGCTTTAGAGGAGATAGCCTCTCTAGTGGATCAGCTCAGAGAATATCTGGCGGATTTAACCGGGAAACATTCACACGTTCAGGAGGAAGAGCCCTCCTCTCTCTAAGTCCCTCGTCAGTTCCCCTTCAAGCTCTATGATTGCTATCTCACACGTTCCCCCGACGTATCCCTCGACCAGATGACCCGCTACAGTCCTCTCCTCATTTCCCAAGACCACATGGATGTGGGGGAAGGGCTTCCCTTCTCTGAGGCTCACGTTCCCGACTAGGGAGGCCAGCTCCATCGGCTTGTCCATGTCGAAGGTCTCATACTCCTCCTTCTCTGGATTGAACACAGCAAGCTTAGCCCTGCTCAACAGTCCCAAGCCAGACAGAATCGCTCCTCTTATCCCCGCCTCGGTACAGGCCTTAACCACGGAGGAGACGACCTCCTCCCCTCGATCCACCCTTATCACGTGGACCTTCCTTATGCCGAACGACCTCAACTCAACCACCCACACTAGGCTGTATGGGATACATAATAGGGGTAGCCTCCCCGGCCGTGACTATTATGGTCGCGTTCGACTTGGCTATGTCCTTCAATCCCTCCAAGTAGATGACGAGAGGCGCTATCTTATCCGGATCCGCCCCGGATTTGACGAGTATGTCTATGGACCTCGCCGTCCCATTGGCTATTATGATCCTGGACTTCGCCTCACCTTCTGCCTCGAGCACCTTGGCGGTGGCTGAGGCGTTAGCGAGTATTATAGTCCTGTTTCTGTCGTAGTAGGCAGCTATCATTCTCTGCTGAGATGTTAGCTTCTCCTGGATGGCCTTGAGGAACTCCTCCGGAAGCTTGATGTTCCTGACGTAGACCTCGTCTATCACTATGCCTCCTCCTGTCGTCTCGTCCTTGGCGAATACCTCTTGGAGGAGATTGAATATCTCGCCGCTTATCCTGTCCCTGGCCACGGGTACCTCGGCCGCCTCGTACTTGGAGAGGACATCCCTAGCTATCTTCCTGATCTCGGGTATTATCAGCTTTTCCTCGTAATCCAGAGCGGGATAGGACTCAACGAGCTTAGGTACCGAGCTCGGGATTATGTGCCACCTTACTGTCAGATCCACCCATGCCTGTAGCCCATCCTTGGTCAGGGATTCTATGGCCGGATAATCTCCTATGGCGCTGCCATAGCCACGCTGTACGGCGTTGACATCTGTCCACATGTGAACGGCATCCGTGGCGATGTAGACCTTCTTGACCGACTGCCAAGGCATCTTGAAGGCCACTTTAGGGCCTATGACGGGTCCCGCTATCTCTCCTGTGAAGGGATCTACCGTAACGGCTGCATAACCCAGTTCAACGGTATACACGCTCAGGAAGGAGGCTATGAGTAGGAGGATCACGAGGGCAGCGGCTAGCAGTATCCTCCCGCTAATTTTGGGCTGGTAGGGAAGTTCGGGTGTGTACACGGGTATCTCATCGTCTCTCCTAGGCATCCTTCAGCTCCCACTATAGTGAGGTATCTCGTCTTTTAAGTTAGCAGGTGACCGTGACGACATCTACTTGGGCATCAGCCGTGGTAGGGAAGTCCCTTCTCTTCCTCCTCTGGCTTGTACTCGGCCCCCTCGCCCAGCTTTATCTCTTCCTTGATCATCTCTTCAGCCATTTCCGCTTCCCTCTTCAACTCCTCTAGGTCTATATTCAGGCCATACAGGGAATCGATAACTTCCAACACCATCTTTGACGCCTTGGGATCGGGGAAAGCACCACTGGTGGTTCCAAGGAGACAGGCGCTCGTCAATCCCCTGAGGTCCGCGAGCCCGACTAGGAGGCCCGCCGCCCCTGTCACGTAACCACCGGTTAAGGGTTTGACGCCCGCGGACTCCAGCACCTTCATGAAGTCCTCATCGTTGGTGCAGGCAAAGACCCCGGTCACATCGGGCGACCCTGGGACGTATCCTCCCATCGTAATGACCGTGGTAACACCGAGCTCTTGGGCGAAATCCAACACGAGCTCCCCTATCTTGTACTGACCGAAGGCAATAGGCTGAACCTCAGAGGTGAGCACCAAAATGTCGTTCTCGGGCCCCTCAACTAGGTAGATCTCGTAGGTAGGGGGTTGTATCTCATCTTCCTCGACCCTCACACCGGAGGATCCATCCGGCAGGGGCAGGTAGTCGCTGTAAATGACCGCTATCCTCTTGGCCTCGAACTTCCTAATGAGGTAGCTGGCCGCTATCTTCCCCACCAGGCCGAGCCCCGGGACCCCCTGTATCAGGATGGGGTTCCTCGGCGAAACCTCCTCTAGTTTCACTAGTTCAACGTATCCCACTGAGCTCCCCATCAGGGATCCCTTAACTCAATATTAAACAATGAGGCCCGTCTCTGGGATACCGATGCAGTACGTGGTCGTGGGGCATGGCACAGCCGGACAAACAGCTGCGGCTGTTTTGAAGAAGGTGGATCCAGATTCGGATGTCTATGTGATAGAGAAGGGGAAGCACGTCTCCATCCATCCATGCGCCTTACCCATGGTCTTGGGAGGTAGATTGCCTCTGGAAGCGGTCATAGAGTCGGCACCAAAGGGAAGAATCAACGTGATGCTCAGATCAGAAGCGAAACGCGTTGACTTGGAGAATAAAACACTGATCTTCGAGAGAGACGGAGAGACAGATGAGATACCGTACGATCGGCTGATAATAGCCACCGGGCTCAAGCCCATATTCCCCAAGGTTGAGGGCATGGACCTAGAAGGGGTCGGAACCGTGTGGGACGTTGAATCCGTTGAAAGGCTCATCAAGGTCTTGGGAAACAGGGTGGTCGTGGTTGGTGGTAGCGCTACGGGAATAGAGGTCGCAGCGGAGCTGGCTAGGACCGGCCGAGATGTGACCCTAATAGAGGCGATGGAACAACTCATGCCCGGAAAGATAGACCCTCCGATAGCATCGTCCGTAGCCAAGGCGCTCGCTGACATGGGAGTCAAGGTGAAGCTGAAGGCCCCCATGATCAAGTTGGAGGGATCGGGTGGCAGGCTCCAATACGTCGTAACTCCTGCCGGGAAGATAGAGGCCGAGACTGCCGTGGTCGTCATAGGGGCCAAGCCCAACTCGGACCTGGCTGCCGCTTCTGGGTTGGAGATAGGTGAAACGGGAGCCGTCAAGGTGAACGATTACCTCTTCACATCAGATCCCCACGTTCTAGCAGCCGGTGATGTGGCTGAGGTGAGGGATTTCGTCACAGGTCAACCGACTGCTACGGGTCTGGCATCAACCGCGCTTGTCCAAGGTAGGATAGCGGCCGAAAATGCAGCAGGCCTCAAGATCAGATACAAAGGAGCCCTCTCCCCGTATCTAGTCTCTGTGGGAGACTACTGGTTCGGCGGGGTCGGAATATCGGCCAGTAAGGCGGAGAAGCTCGGGATGGAGTACAGGGCATTCAGGTTCGCGGGGTCCGACCTCCCGAGATACATGCCGGAGAGGGACAAGTTCGTGGTGTGGCTGGTGACTGATCCCGAGGGAAAACTGCTGGGCGCTCAGGTCTTCGGCAGGAGAGGAGTTAGGGAGAGGGTGGTCTTCCTGACGGCCGCCATCTACGCGGGCTTCCGTGTGCAGGACATCAGGCTGATGGAGTTCGCATATCAGCCGGAGGTGTGTGATCTGCTAGACCCGATAGCGGTAGCTGCGGAGGGGATGAGCAGGAAGTACAGGCTACTCGAACCTCCCAGTGACCAGCTTGGCTAGCAGCCCTCTAGGTCTCTGACCCGTCCAGTAAACGTCCTTGTCCAACAATCTAGCCAGGAAAGCGACGAGGGAGGCATCTGGATCGGAGCAGTTGCCGTCGATCACCACGGAGTCCACTCCGAGGAGGGTCCTGATGATGTCTTCCCATCCCTTATCCGTCTCTATGGGAACCCCGTCGGGGAGGGTGCCGCATCGACGGAGGTAGGCTACTCTCCTAACCATTGATCTCACCTATTATGGAACCGACGACCTCTCTGGGATCCTCGAGAGCGAGCAACATATCCCTCGTGTCCACGACGAAGGAATCGGGGTCCCTAAGTATGTCCATAACCAGACGCCTGGCCTCTTCAAATCTCCTAGCCCTCCAGATGGGGAACCCCCTCCCTCTCAGGTACTCGTTGACGTGCAGTTTCACATCGAGCGGGAATACAGATATGGATGGTGTTCCCAAGAGAGCCGCCTCCCTTGCCATGGTTCCTCCACCAGTTATCACGAGGGAGATCTTGCTGAATAGGTCCAGCGTGTCCACGGTATCCCTCAGAATGGTGAGCCTTCCCTCCCTGAAGGCCCTCACCTTGGTGAGTTCCCCGACTTGGTGCTCATATCTAGGTTTGATTAAGACCTCCGCTCCCATCTCTAGGGCGGTCTCCACGAGTTCCAGCGCTATAGACCTACCTTTCCCGAGCAGATAGGAGGCGCCGCTCTCCTCGGGTCTTATGAATACCCTGAACTCCCTGCTAGAGGGTGGCGTCGATAGGACGTAATCCCTCACCCAAGCGACCTCGTCTACGCCTGCGTAGGAGATTAAGGAGCTTTCAGAAGCTCCTAATCCGATCATCTCACTCCGTGGAATTGCCTCAGGGTAAACGACTCTCCATGAAAGGGGGAAGGTGAGCCTAGCGACGTGGTACGAATGGGGAGTGTCGTTCATTGTGATGGCCCTGATCGAGAGACCAAAAGCCACCCTAACAGCCTCAGGCGAGGAGAAAGATATCAAGACGTCCGGATCAAAATCTACAACGGTGTCTAACAGCAACTCAACCCTCTCAGCGTAGGACAAGAGCTTGTCCTTGAGCCCCCCTATGGCATATCTCCCCACGACCTTATAATTGCCCCCGAGCCTTTCAAGCAGCGACACCGACTCTTTCAACCCCTTCACGGTTATGAGGTAATCCGAATTCAGGAAGGAAGCTATAGCAGTCATCAGTCTGGCCTGCTTGGGTGTTATGACATCCAGCCAGATCTTCATTCAGTCCTTCCTTCCCTCGGACTCCCTCTTGAGGGATTCCAGCGTCTTCTCAAGGAATGCGAGACCTTCGTCGAGGAGCTTGCGTCCGGACTCAGTTATCTCGTAGTAATTACGCATCTTACCGGTGTCCTCACCCTTCCTCTTCGACATCTTCACGTATCCCTTGGATTTGAGGGACCTCATCACTATGTAGGCCGTCACCCTAGCAGGTCTCCACCCGAATTTCTCCTCTATGAGATCCGAGATCTCATAGGGGTACGCTGGCCTCTCCCTGAGGATGGATAATACATATAGCCAAAGGTTCTCCTTGGTCAGCTTGTCCTTCAGCCTCTGAAGAGGCGCAGGGAGTCTACCCGACGTACTCCGCGGACTCATCCATCTCACCGTGTCCTCCTAGTTCCTCCCGGATCCTGCGTTCTATCTCCTTTATCAGCTCACTCTTTATCCTTTCTATCTCCTCTATCTGCTTGTCTATCACCTCGAAGTCCAGACCCAAGGAAAAGGTCCTATCTAGGATCTCAAGTACCCCCTTCGCCGCCTTGGGATCGGGTGAATAATCGGGAGCCACTCCGCTCAGTACAACGCTGTTAAGCCCCCTTATCTTGGCCATGCCGAGCATCGATCCCGCCAAGCCGATGACGGACTTAATTAGGCTCTCCTTCAGGGCACCGGCCTCTAAAAACCTATTCAACAACTCTTCATCATCGCCGAAAGCTAGGACTTTGCCAGCATAGTTCTCGTCCACGAAACCCGTCACCACGACCGTTTTAGTGACTCCCATCTTACCGAGGATCTCTAGGACCTTATTCGCCACCTCCATTCCTCCCCACGGGACTGGCTGGACGTCGCTGGTCACTAGGGCTAGAGACGGGTTTTTAGATTGAAATACGGATATCGACGGGAGGGCAAACCTTCCCTCCTCAAGCACGGAGATGCCCACCATGTTGTTCGGGAACATGAGATACTCCGAGTACACCTTGGCTATGGGAACCGGGTCTAAATTCTTTATCAGGTAGGTTATCACCTGCTCGCCCACATTAGCCATGCCCGGAAACCCAAGCACGGCCACGTCAGCCTCCATAGGCTCTGAGATCTCTTTAACCTTCATCCACCCCATTTCCCCTACCCTTCCCCTAAGGAGGGGGGACGTATTAAATAAGGGGCAGTTCAAAAATCGTATGAAAAAGGTAATGCTCATCATCTTAGACGGGCTGGGTGATAGGCCACATCCCTCCTTGGGGTATCTAACCCCCCTCCAAGCTGCCGAAATACCGAACATGGATCTAATGGCATCCAAGGGTCTGCTGGGCATGCAGTACCCGATAGCGCCGGGCATCCCGCCTGGCAGTGACACAGGGCACCTCTCCCTGTTCGGCTACGACTTGGATGAGGAGTACCCAGGGAGGGGGATCTTCGAGGCCCTAGGAGAGGGAATAGTCCTGAGAGATGGGGTCGCCTTCAGAGCAAACTTCGCCACAGTTTCCGAGAGAAATGGAGAATTAATAGTGGAGGACAGGAGGGCAGGGAGAATATCGGGAGAGGATGCCGAGACTCTAGCCTCAGAGATATCAGAGATGAGCCTCTTAGGAGGTCAGGTGAAGGCTGAATTCGTGCATACTCTAGAGCACAGGGGCTTCCTCATCCTGAGGGGTGACGGTTTGAGCAGTCAAGTAACCGATGTAGATCCGCATGAGGTGGGATATCCTGTCTTGGAGCCCCTTCCTATGGAGGAGGACGCGGTGAAAACAGCCGAGGCCCTGAAGGAGTTCCTAACCAGATCTTACAAGATCCTCAAGGGGCATGAGATCAATGACAGGAGGGCGAGAGAGGGCAAACCACCGGCCAACTTCATACTACCTAGAGGGGCCTCGAAACCCGTTAATCTGGAGAGGTTCAGCGTTAGATGGGGGTTTAAACCGGCAGCTGTAGCTGCGGGACCCATGTACAAGGGAATAGCTAGAGCTCTGGGCTTCGAGGTTCACCATCCGGAGGGGGCTACAGGGCTCCCCGACTCCAATTTCCGCGGGAAGGTCAGGGAAGCGCTTGATCTGCTGGAGGAGTTCGACTTCGTTTACGTACATATGAAGGGCACCGATGTGGCCTCCCACAAGAAAGACCCCAAGCTGAAGATGGAGGTCCTTGAGAGAATAGACGAAGCGCTGGAGCAGGTCACAGATCCACCCGAGGACCTACTAATAGTGATAACGGGAGATCACGCCACTCCCTGCCTGCTGGGGAAGCATAGCGGGGACCCGGTCCCGATCCTCTTCTTCGGAAGTGGTTTGCCTAGAGACGACGCCTCTAATTTCCACGAGCTGGATGCATCGCTGGGAGGCGCGGGTTGGTTCCTAGGAGGGGATTTGATGAAACTAATCCTGAATTACTCTGATAGGGCCTTGGAGTACGGTCTGAGACCGCTACCCGCTAGGAGGTGGTACATACCGAGGAAGGAGGAGCTAACTCCCCTCAAGATCTAGCCCCATACGACGTCCCTGTCCCTCCTAACCCTTTCTAAGTTAAGCGGATGGACTAGGTCCCGGTTCAGCAAGGAGGATAATTCTCTCTTAAATTGGCATGCCTTGCAAACTTCCGTTGTCGTCGGTTCACCGCATATACGGCATCTCCTGAGTTGCACATCTGCATGCAGCCCGTTCGATATCAGAGAGAATGTTTGGAGGGCCTTGACCTTGGAACCAGGGATCTCGTCCTCCAGATCGTCTATCTCCCTCCTGATACCTATCCTCATACCTTGGGTGAAGGGGCATTTCCCGAGGTGGGCGGGAATCCCCTTAGCCACGACTAGGGTAGCGACTTCCCTCTCATAGACCATCTTTAACGGCCTTATCCTGGGTATCAGCCCCTCTCCGATCTTCCTCTCGTGTCTAAGGGTCTTCACTAGGGCATTTATATCCCCCCTAGAGAGGTTCATCGCCGCCGTCTGAACCAGATCATCCAGATTGTGCCCTGTCACCACGACAGTCGCCCCTATCTCCCTAGCAATAGCGTTTAGGGCCTGTCTCCTGAGGACCCCGCAGTAGGTGCAAGGACTCCTCTTCCAGTTGGCCGGAAGCTTGAAATCAAGTTCCTCTATAGAGAGGCCGTGTATCTCCTCCATAGCGTATGTTCTGTGCCTCACTCCGAGCTCACTAGCCAGTCTCTTCGCGAGTTCAACAGAGGCCCTCCTGTAGAAGGTCCCCTCATCCACTGTAACCGAGAGCAGGCTTAGTTTCATTTCGGGATGAGAGTCAGCGAACTCCTTTGTTAGGAGAAGGGCCAGTGAACTGTCCTTTCCTCCCGAATGAGCGACCATGACCCTGTCTCCGGGGATCAACTCCTCCCTCAAGACCCGCCAAGCCCTCCTCCTCACGGATTTCATGAGACAGTCCGCGCAGATAGATATCCCGCTGCTGAGGTCTGTATAAACAGCCTCATTGAGCCCGCATAAATCGCACTTCCTCAACGGTCCTCCCCCGATCGCTCTCTGGGGCTCTCATGGTAGGTTATCCTCAACCACGTGACTACGTCTCCCTCGCTCAGATAGGAGTCATCCGCCCTCGGCCTTCCATTAACCAAGAGGAGGGTGCTCCATCTGCTCACATCAAGCATCCTGTAAAGCTCCCCGACCAGCGTATTCCAAGGTAGCTCCACCTCCCTACCTGCTAGGAACACTTTAATGGTCCCCCTCATATACCCCCGGTGTGAACGATGTTCCTCTCTAAAAAGGCAAACTTGGAAGGTGTATCGATAGAGGGAGATGTGACCGTCATCGGCCCCTCCTCCATCGGCCGAGGTACGGTCCTAGGCATGTACTCCGTGATAGGATATCCGACCTATGGGAAAATAAGGTCCCTCAACCGGAGAGACTTGGAATCCTACGACGATCTCAGCGAAGGGGCCATTATCGGAGAGAACTGCTTCCTGAGGAGCCACTCTATCGTGTACGAGAGGGTGAAAATCGGCAATGGCGTTCAGACGGGCCACGCCGTCCTCATAAGGGAGGACACGATCATAGGGGATGGAACTGTCGTGGGAACCCACGCGATCGTTGATGGGGGTGTAGCCATCGGGAGGAACGTCAGCATCCAGAGCGGGACTTACATACCACCTGAGAGTAGGATAGGAGACGGGGTGTTCCTCGCTCCATTCGTGGTCATAACTAACGACAAGTATCCTGCGAGTAAGAGGCTCCTTGGGGTAACTATAGAGGACGATGCGGTCATAGGGGCCAACGCGGTACTCATATCCGGGGTCAGAATAGGAGAGGGCGCGGTTGTGGCATCGGGTGCCGTGGTCACGAGGGACGTCCCACCGAGAAAGGTAGTCGTCGGAGTCCCGGCCAGAGTCGTCATGAGCAGGGAGGAGTACGATAGGAAGAAAAGGGAGTACGAGGAGGGTTAGACATCCTCTATACCTCCTTCAGTTATGACGACCTCCACGGTCCCCTCTGGCAGGTAGGGACTCTTGACCAGTTTAACCACCCTGCGATCCTTCTTCCCCCTCTTTATGTACAGTCTGGCCGTGACGCCGTGACCCAGCACGTGACCTCCAGCGGGTCTGTTGGGATCTCCGAAGAAGGCGCTCGGGTCTGCCACCACTTGGTTGGTAACTATGACCGCCAGATTGTATCCCAGAGCCAGCTTGAGCAGCTTGTGAAGGTACTTGTTGAGCTTCTGCTGTCTCTCGGCAAGGGTCTCCCTACCGACGTACTCTCCCCTGAAGTGGCTTATCAGGGAGTCCACGATTATCAACCCTATGTTCCTCTCCTTTATGTAAGGTTCCGCTCTCTCCGTCACTATCATCTGGTGATCGCTCGTGAACGCTCTCGCGTAGAGTATATTCTTCAGGGCTTTTTCCGGGTCCAAGCCGAACCTCTCGGCAATCTGTATTATCCTCTCTGGCCTGAAGGTTCCCTCTGTGTCGATGAAGAGGGCGGCCCTTCCCAGACCACCTCTTTCCTCCGGAAGCTGGACTGTCACAGCCATCTGATGAGCGAACTGCGTCTTCCCCGATCCATAGGGACCGTAGATCTCCGTGATCGATTGAGTCTCCACACCTCCCCCTAATAGCTCGTCCAATGCCTTGGAACCCGTCGTTATCCTCTGGACCATCTTCCTCTGCTGATAGTAGTCGTAAGCGGACATGACATCGATGTTCAACTTAGACCTCGCGGCCTGTATTATCTTCTGGGCCACGCCTTCGCCTATCCCCGCATAAACGGCCAGTTCCGCCGGAGTTGACATGGCTATGGATTCCAATGTGGTGTAACCGGCTTCCATGAGCCTCTTAGCGGTGGCGGGACCCACCCCCTCCAAGTCGGTGAGATCGAACTCCTCCTCTGCCGCAGCGCTCACCTCCTCGTAGTAAGCCTCATCGACCTCCTCAGTAGCCCCATCTTGGGGCTCCTCCTTTACCACCTTCTTCCTCGGTATCCCTAATCACCTTCCCATAGTTGGGGGGTGGTGGGGGGTATTTAACCAATCACATATCCATGGGGTCATCGGTGATCGATTCTGAAACCGATTTTCCCCCGAGTGGAGATTCATCTCCGAAGTTCTCGGGCTCCTCAGTCTCTCCCCCCTCCTCCAAGGGTTCCTCGGCTAGCAATTCTTCCTCGACTCCACTAAGCTCCTCTGGCTTGAAAAGATCTCCTCTATGCCTAAGCAGATATGAACCGACCGTTACAGAGAATAAGAAGGTCAGCATCCCCTCAGAGGGGAGAGCAGGGATTAGGAGCAACCCCAGAACCCCTAACGCGATGTAGAAGATCGATAGCAGGAGTATAGCGACCTCCCTTCCCTTGAGCACGAGGGTTGAAACCAGAATGAGGAATATCGAGGCCACCACACCCAATGATGAGAGGAACGGGGCCCTCCCAAGGATCTGTATAGAGAGGTAAACGATCCCCAGCGACAGGGCTATCGTCAGTAGTGTAGATGCCACCATTCCCGGGCGTAATCTCATTTCACATACCCCTGATTGTTTCGGCTATCGATCTCACTACCGATGCCTTGGAACCCTGCCACTCTATCGTATCAGTGGCCACGATCGCGTCAGCACCAGCACCCAGTATCCTGTCCACGGCTTTAGGTGCCAGAACCGGATGGACGAAGGCGGATATGACGATTCTCGCCCCCATTCTCTTCGCCTCCCTCACGGCGTTTGCCATGGTCCCCCCAGTGGATACCATGTCGTCAACGACTACCACGTCCCTCCCTGAGAGATCTATCTCCTTGACGTAGGTCCTTATTTCCCCAGTAGCAACATCTCTCTCCTTCCTGAACGCATCGTAATCCTCAGTTCCATAGTAGTGAGCGAATTCCCTCGCCCAATGTATGCTCTCGGTATCGGGTCCTAGGATGAAGGGGTCCTTCAGAGGTAGCTTCTTAATCTCAGCCGCTAAGGATTCAAACCCACTGACATTCACGGCTTTAGCCCTCTCGAAAAGCTCAGAAAAGCCTCCAATCCTATGGAGGTGAACCGTTACGCTAATGACCGCGTCGGCCCCAGCAGCTTCGAGGAGTTCTCCCAAGTACTTGGAGCTCAGGGGCTCTCCCGGTCTGAATATAGCGTCTTGCCGGGCGTAGGGGAAGTAAGGCATGACGAGGGTAATGGATCTAGCACCCATGTGTTCCTTGAGGTTTCTGAGTGTGAAGAGGACCTCCATCAAGTACCTGTTAGGGGACCCGCTACCGGCCTCCATTCTCATGGAGAGGATCACATCCTCATCCCGTGTATCGCCTAGGACCCTGGGACATACCTCTCCATCGGGGAAAACCCTCCTGTCCAAGGCTATTAATTTCACACCGAGGCTCTCAGCCAGTTTAGTGTTGAAATCGTCATTAGGACCCACCAGCAGCATATGGTGAGGGTGCGATACGAGATTAAAAAGTAGTCGAAGTGGATCTGGAAGATGCTCATAGCCTTTGAGGGTATAGACGGGTCCGGTAAAACGACCATAAGTACCAGAGTCCATGAGGAGCTGAGGAGAAGGGGAGTGAAATCATACTGGACGACAGAGCCAACTGATGGTCCCATAGGCGGGATGATACGCGATGTACTCCAGGGGAGGATGGAGGTCGATCACAGAACGCTGGCCCTGCTGTTCGCCGCCGATAGGGTGCAGCATGTGATCCAGCTGGAGAGTCTCTTGGAAGAGGGCTACACCGTCATAAGCGACAGGTACCTCCTGTCCTCTCTGGCCTATCAGGGCTGCGACCTTCCCATGGACTGGGTCAGGGAGATCAATAGATGGGCGTTGATGCCCGATCTAGTGGTTTACTTGGACCTGGATCCAGTCGTAGCACTGCGACGCATCAAAGGAAAGCAACTATTCCACTCCCTTCATAAGCTGAAGTTGATTAGAACCAATTACCTCAATCTGATAAGAGAGGAGGAGTGGTCTAGCAGGACCGTCATGGTGGATGCGAGCAAGTCGGAGGAGGAGGTCTTCCAAACAGTTCTTAATATTATCTTGAAGAAGCTTAGGGTGATTCTATGAGGTTCCTAGCGATTGGAAACGCGAACATCGACGTAACCGCATTCATTGAGAGGATACCCGATCAGGACGAGGCTATAGACGCCCTAGCAGCCACGATGAGTGCTGGAGGATCGGCCTCCAACTTCGCCTTGGCCGCTGCCAAGCTGGGGGTGGATGTATCGGTCATCGCCTCCTTGGGGGATGATCCCTTGGGGAGAATATACCTGAAGACTATGGAGGAGGGGGGAGTAGACACATCCCACGTAAAGATAGCGGAGGGCAGGAGAACGGGACTCGTGGTGATAATCAATGTCTTAGGGGAAAGCAGGAGGATGATAGAGAGCCCAGGAGCAAACGAAGAGCTGTCTCCAGTTGATATAATGGAGAGGAGCGAGCTGATCCGGTCGGTTGAGGAAGTGCACATGGCCAGCGTCAGGATACCCATAGCCCGGGCGGTCTTGGAAGTAAGGAAGGGGGTCTCGTGGGATCCCGGGATCAGGATACTCTCCAAGAACAGGGATGAATGCTGGAAGCTGCTTAGCGGGGTGGGGAAGATATTCCTCAACGAGAGAGAAGCAGAAATCCTCTCAGGAGAGAGAGATCCAGAGGTGGCCGCCCGCAAGATAGGGAGGGAGGGACCGGAGGAGGTCCTGATTAAGATGGGACCCAGGGGGTCCCTGGCCTGGGTAGAGGGTTCCCTATGCCATGTGAAGGCCGTCCCCGTGAATGTGGTCGACACGACCGGGGCAGGGGATGTGTTCGCGGCCGCCTACCTGACCTCGAGGGCTAAAGGCTTATCACCGGTGAAGTCCATTAGATTGGCCAACTCTGCAGCCGCCCTAACCATCTCGAGACCCGGCACGGCCTACGGATTGCCTGTTTGGGATGAGATAGCTGCTATGGAGTTCATCTCGTACGGTAAGGGTGATAATAGGTGCTAACACGATAGAATTTGTAAATCCTTTTTAAATATCCGAGAGAGGAGGGCCCGATGGAGAAGGCTGGAAAGGCACCGAAAATAGGCAGAAAGAGCCTAATCCTGCTGATAGTTGGCATAGCTCTCATGATACCACTACTCGCGACCTTCGACCTGAATGAAGCTGTGAGCAGCCTCAATTCCATAGGTATAGTCCCTGTGGTTCTTTCCTTTCTATCAATACACGTAGGAGTCCTGTTTTACAATCTAGGCTGGTACATCCTTTTGGACAGGAAGGCCAGCTTCAAGGACGTATTCCTCATCGGGTGGACCAGTCTATTCATAAACCTACTGATCCCGGCTGGGTCAGCTACCGGAGAGGTGGCTAGGGCGTATCTGATCAATAGGAAGTCGAAGGTACCGATGGGCCATGCCGTGTCCACGATCGTGGCCCACAGGGTGGTCATGATAATCCCCTTCATCGTGAGCATAGTCCTCGGCTTCTCCTACTTGGTGGGATCATCCGGAGTGGGGCATAGCACGCTGACAACCATACTCGTTGCCGTTGGCCTACTGGTGGCGACCTTCTACCTGATATACAGGGTGAGCATAGACGAGGACAAGATGATCGGGGTGATATCCTTCTTCGAACGGAAGCTCCGTAGAGATCTCGGAAAGATAAAGGAGATGGTGAGAGAGTACTCGCATGCGTTCAGGGAGCTCATGGGGAATAGAAGGGCGCTGGCCCTTTCCCTCGTGTGCGCATTTCTCAACTGGTTCTTCGACATGCTACCGATCTTCATATACTTCTACGCCTTGGGCTACTGGATAGATCCCCTCATGGGAATTCTGATATACTCCGTGTCAATAATAATGGTCCTTATCCCCATAGGAATTCCCGGTAACACTGGAGTTAGGGAGTGGGTGATGACGGGGCTCCTTTCAGCCATGGGATTCAGTAAGGGCGATGCCCTAGCGATAACGCTGGTCTCCTCAACGATAACGGTGTTCCTCAACGAGCTGGTATTCGGTTTCATAGCTTACCTCATAGTCCTGAGGGGGATATCCGAGTAACCTCCCTTTGGAAAGTTTTTCAGTTAAGCTCTCCCCTACCGCCCGGTGCCGTGTCATGCCTAAGTTTGCAGAGAGGATGAACTCGTTGGGGGTGGAGGGGGCCTTCATAGTCTTGGCCAAGGCTAGGGATCTCGAGAGGCAGGGGAGGAGTATAATCCACTTGGAGATAGGGGAACCCGGATATCAACCACCCAAGCACGTATTAGACGCTACCAAGAGGGCGGTAGAGGAAGGGAAAACGAAGTACACCCCAGCGTCAGGGATCTACGAGCTTAGAGAGGCGATTGCCGAGAGGGTTTCGAGTAGCAGGGGCGTTGAAGTCGGACCGGAAAACGTGGTCGTGACGGTCGGCGCCAAGATGGCTATATTCGCTGCCCTGATGGCGTTCATAGATCCGGGTGATGAAGTGATAATTCCCATGCCAGCCTATCCTTCCTACGAGAGCGTGACTAGGTTCGTCGGTGGGGTGGTCAAGCCGGTGGTACTCAAAGAGGAGAGGAAGTTCTCTCCCGATGTCAACGATATCCTGGAGAAGGTCACGGACAAGACCAAAGCCATAGTGATTAACACCCCCAGCAACCCGACTGGGGGCATCTACAGGAGGGAAGACTTGGAGGAGATCGTGAACCTAGCTCTCAAGAGAGATATCCCC
>WAOH01000167.1 GCA_015521385.1 Thermoproteota archaeon | reverse complement strand
CACCCCCCATTCCTCCTCCGTGATTATTAACCTTGAAGTTGTATTTAAGATTTTCGATTCATTCCGTAAATCTGATAAAATATAGATCCCGATATCCGGTAAACTGGCTTTATAACAAGGCCGATCTCACATAAAATGAAATTATTTAGAATGAGATGATCGGACATCATTTCACTCCCAGTTTGGCTTCTTTCCCCTCGAAAGTCGAGCAAAGCTTATAGTCATGTAGAGAGGACTTGGAGCGTCCGATTATGACTCTCCTGATAGTGACCACGACGGGACTCTGCAACCTGAGGTGCTCCTACTGCGGAGGTAGCTTCCCCCCTCACCTAGTGCCTCCGAGGGAGCAGTACGAGTTAGATGATCTAGTGTCCCTCGCGGAGGGGCTAGACGCGGACATCGCCTTCTATGGCGGGGAGCCCCTGATGAACCCCAAGCTTATCATGGATGTGATGGATGCGCTGGGTCCTGAGAGACGCTACATAGTTCAAACCAACGGAACGCTCTTCGACAATCTTCCTGAGAAATACTGGTTGAGGTTCGATGCAATTCTCCTCTCTATAGACGGCAGGAGGGAGGTTAACGATCAGTATAGGGGCAGGGGGAATTACGATACCGTGTTAATGACCGCAAAGCGTTTGAGGAAGCTCGGATATAGGGGTGATCTGATAGCCAGGATGGCGGTATGGGACCGCAGCGACATATTTGAGGAGGTAACTCACTTACTGGGATTGGGCCTTTTCGATCACGTCCACTGGCAGTTGAACGTGATATGGACCGAACCGTGGGACTTCAGGGGATGGGCCGAGAACTCGTATCTACCGGGGATAAGGAGGCTCGTCTCCCTGTGGATGGAAAGGATGAGGGAGGGAGAGGTACTCGGGATAGTTCCGTTCTTGGGGATAGCGAAGGTGGCCCTGTTCGGTGAATGGAGGAGTCCTCCCTGCGGAGCGGGATCCGAGACATTCACGCTGCTCCCGGATGGGAGGATAGTAGCATGCCCCATTGCCGTGGAATCCAGATGGGCTGTCGTGGGGGATATAAAGAGCGGCATCGTGAGGAGGGTCGAGATAGGCGAGCCCTGCACGAGCTGCAGTCACTTCAAGTACTGTGGAGGAAGGTGCCTCTACACCTACATGGAGAGGTACTGGGGAGAGGAGGGTTTCAGGGATGTTTGCTTCGTCACCAAGGCGACTATAGATGAGGTACTCTCCAGAGTGGATGAGATTCGATCTCTCGTGGAGAGGGGTGTGATCAGGAGGGAGGAGATATATTACCCTCCATATGATAACACGACCGAGATAATTCCGTAAGGTGATCGCTTGAAATGGGATGACCTGCTGGTGGAGGCCTTCTCTAACAAGATCAGGGTGAGGATTCTCAGGCTCCTGTCCTCTACGGGGGGTGGTATGAACATAAGTAAGATAGCTAGGAGACTCGATATCTCGTACAGCTCCGCCGAGAGGAACCTCGAGGCCCTCAAGTCGGTGGGGATACTGGAGGAGGTCAGGATCGGGAGGGTTAGGATATATAGGTTATCGGACAGGAGGGAGGTCAGAGCTATACTGAGGTGCCTGACGCCCCATGAGCTGGAGGGCCTTTGAGAGGATAGCGGAGCAGTATGATGAGTGGTACGAGAGGAACAAGGACATTTACTTAGCTGAACTCTCCTGTTTGAGGAGCTTACTGAGGAAGGACGGCCCGTGTCTCGAGATAGGTGTCGGGACTGGAAGGTTCGCCGCGCCCCTTCAAATTGACGTGGGCTTGGATGCAGCCTACTCTCCCCTGATACTGGCGAGGAGGAGAGGTCTGGAGGTCGTTCAGGGTTGGGCGGAATCCCTTCCTTTCAGGGACTCCTCCTTCTCCTGCGTCACCCTAGTCGTCACTCTCTGCTTTCTGGAGGATAGGGAGAGGGCCCTCAGGGAGATAGCTAGGGTTCTCAAGACGAGAGGTCGCCTCTATATGTGCGTGATCCCGTCCGATTCTCCGATGGGGAAAAGATATTCCGAGAGGGGGAAGAGCGGATCTGGATCCATTTACTCATACGCCAAGTTCATCAGCAGAGAGGAACTCCTCGCCTTGCTCGGGAGGACGGGCTTCCTCCCCATGGGCGAGTGCCACACCTTAATAGAGGAGGGGGTCCCGAATTTCCTATGCTTGGAGGCGGTTTACCCGGGAGGTTAGATCCGGAGAACACCTTCCTTCTCGTTGTGGATATGCAGGAGTCATTCTCCAAGGTGATACCCGATTTTGACTCGATTGTGGGGTCCATAGCATTGCTGGCCAATGTGGCCCATCTCTTGGGCATGCCGGTTGTGGGGACAGAGCAGGTCCCCGAG
>WAOH01000166.1 GCA_015521385.1 Thermoproteota archaeon | reverse complement strand
GCCAGCTCCCTCACCGGTTGTGGAAAGAGGATCACGCTGCCTCCCATCATTATGAGCTTGGGTTTGTACTTCTCCATTCTGTTGATGGTCTTGTCGACGTCTATGTTCATGTTCTCGTCATCGAAGGCGATGTACTTCACATCCAGTCCCCTGACAGCCCCGGCCGTGCCCCCTATGAACTGCCCCTTGGAACCCCTCAAGGGCCCCATGCTTATGTGTCCCCCTTTAGTTATGGGCAGGGCCATCACCACATCTCCCGGCTGTGTGAGGGCCGTGTACACGGATAGATTGGCGACTACACCGCTTATCGGTCGTACATCCGCGAACCTCACCCCGTACAGCTCCTTTATGAGCTCCATCGCCAGCGATTCGACGATATCTATGTACTTGGTCCCGGCGTAAACTCTCTCCCCCACCCATCCCTCAGCGTAACGATGTCCGAAATCGCTGGTCATGGCTCTCCTAACTGCCGGACTTGTGACGTTCTCGCTTGCTATCATGGGCAGGGAGGAATCAAACCACCTATGATGCTCCTCGATGGAGGTTAGGACCCTCCTATAAGCATCCTCCGGATCCAAGCGCACACCCAGTTTCCACCGAGGGGAGAAGTTATAACTGTGTGTCGATGGGAGCCGAGATGCTCGGGGAATACGAGCTTCGCTGCGTCAATTGCGGGAGGACCTATGAGGCCGATCCTTGGACGATAGTGTGCCCTCACTGCGGGGGTCTGCTGGAGCCGGTCTTCAGGAGGAAGCCCCTCGGCGTATCTTGGGCCCTTTTCAGGACGAGGAAGTTCGGGGTGTGGAGGTACAGGGAACTCCTACCCAAGGTGAGGCCCGTCTCCATGGGCGAGGGTGGTACCCCTCTGATAAAGGTCGATGAGAGGCTCTGGATAAAGTTCGAGGGGAGCAACCCGACCGGCTCCTTCAAGGATAGGGGAATGACCGTGGCCGTGTCCCTGGCCAGGGAAGCGGGAGTGAGGAGCGTCATCTGCGCCTCCACTGGGAACACGTCGGCTTCCGTTGCCGCTTACGCCTCCAGAGCCGGTATGAGAAGCTTCGTCGTGCTACCGAGGGGTAAGGTGGCCAGGGGGAAGCTGGCCCAGGCGGTGCTGCACGGTGCGGTCATCATCGAGGTGGATGGTCCCTTCGATGCCGCCCTAGACGTGGTGATGAGGGTCTCCGGGAGGGAAAGCGGGCTCTACCCCCTAAATTCGATCAACCCCTGGAGGTTGGAGGGCCAGAAGACCTTGGCTTTCGAGGTGGTTGACGAGATCGGGGTGCCCGACTGGATCGTGCTGCCTGTGGGGAACGCCGGCAACATTTCTGCCATATGGAAGGGGTTTAGAGAGATGAAGGAGCTGGGATTGATCGACAGGACGCCGAGGTTGGCCGGTGTGCAGGCCGAGGGGGCTTCTCCCATAGCTAGAGCCTTCAAAGAGGGATTGAACCAGCCCATCTTCACGGACGAGCCTGAAACCGTGGCCACCGCCATAAGGATAGGCAGGCCCGTGAATTGGCCCAAGGCCTTCAGGGCCCTCAGGGAGAGCGGTGGTACCGTGGAGATGGTGACCGATGAGGAGATCCTCGAGGCGCAGAGAGCGCTGGGGAGGATGGGTGTCGGGGTGGAACCGGCTTCGGCCGCCTCGTACGCGGGTTACCTGAAGTTGCTGGGGAGGGAGATCTCCGACGACGACAGGGTCGTTCTAGTTGCGACCGGTCACGCCCTGAAGGATCCCGACGCCTTCCCCTTCCCCGAGCCGGTGAGGGCCTCTAGCGTCGATGAAGCGGTGGAGAAGATCAGGAGGTTAGCCGTATGAGGGTCAGAGCGTGGAGCACGAGCGCTAACCTAGGCCCCGGCTACGATATAATGGGGATAGCGATCGACGCGTTCTCCGACATAGTCGAGGTCGAGCTGGTCAGTGGCGGGCCTGACGCTATCGTCACAGAGGTAGAAGGTCCTTACGCGAGGTCCGTGCCCCTAGGAAGGAGGAACAGCGCTGCGGCCGCCGCGAGAGCCGCGTTAAAAGCCGCAGAGCAGCGCTTGACCGCTAGGATCAGGCTCTGGAAGGGAGTTCCGCCGGGCAGGGGGCTGGGGAGCAGCGGGGCCTCGTCGGCGGCCGCTGCGAGGGCGGTCGATCTGGAGCTGGGTGGGACGCTTTCGGAGGAAGACCTAGTGAGGGCGGCGGCCGAGGGGGAGAGGGAGGCATCGGGGTCCCCTCATCCGGACAACGTCGCTCCCTCTCTTTTCGGGGGTCTGGTCGTGATAGGGAGGAGGATAGTGAGACTCGATCCGGATGTGAGGTTCGTCCTGGCCGTTCCTTGGACGCCCATTCCCGAGAGGAAGACGGAGAAGATGAGGTCCATCGTCCCTAAGAACGTGAATATCGAGGAGATGGTCAGGCACTACTCTCACCTGGCCTCTCTGCTGATCGGACTCACTACTGGTGACCTGAGGCTCGCCGGCGAGGGGATGTCGTACTCCTTGGTGGATGAATCCAGATCAAGGCTCATTCCGGGGTACAAGGAGGTTAGGGAGATGGCTCAGAGATCCGGAGCTCTGGGTGCTTCCATAAGCGGGGCCGGGCCGAGCATGCTCTTCTTATGTGAGGATTGCGACCGAGTTGTCGAAGGGGTGAGGCGGGCTTATAAGGGGCTAGGTATCCCGGCTACCGTGATGGAGGTGGCGCCTGCCGGCGGCGCCGCTGAGGTATGAGGGACCTTCTATGGAGGACTTGGTGGCTTTGGCTCTCCTGATAGTGGAGCTCACCCTGCTTATAGCCACGATAATCCTGCTTTACCTCAGCAGACACGAACTTGAGGGCAGAAGGAAGCTCGTGGAGCACCTAATGGAAGTGACGAGGATGCTCACCCGAACTCAGTACTTCAATGCGGTGCTGGAGGCCATGAGGGGAGCCTCTAAGGAGATCTTCGGATCAGTGACGGGCGCCAAGCCCAAAGACTCCACCGAGTTCTTCGATAAGATCGTTGAGGAGATAGAGGCAGCTGCATCGAGGGGCGTGAGGATAAGGTACATGATGCCTAAGGGCAGGGAGAAGCTTTACGTGGGATACAGATACACCAAGGCGGGGGCGGAGGTCCGCTACCACGGGGGCCTCGTGGTGTACGACCTGAGGCATATGGTCGTGGATCATAGGATCGTGGTCATGGGGTTCCCCGAGAAGGTGGGGATAGAGCAACCCACGAGAACGGGCATAAAGGTGGAATCGGAGAGCCTGGCTAAGATATTCAAGGAGAGATTCGAGAGGTTGTGGGAGGAGGCCATCCCGTATGAGGACTATCTGGCTCACGCCGTGGATGATATAAAGAGGACGAACCCTGAGATCTCCATGGAGCTGGTGGCGAAGCAGCTTGATTTACCCGTCGAGGAAGTTGAGAGGGTGTGGGAAAGAGCCCCTAAGGGGGCGGTGGACACCTTCCTCGGTTGATCATTCCTTTTGATCATTCCTTTCTTGAATACCACGTTATAGCAATCGTTTAATACGACATGATGGGGAAGGCGACCGAGGAACATTGGAGAGGGTTAGGGTACACGGAGGCTTCTACATCCCTGATCCCGATCCACCTAGGGAAGCGCACGTAGAACTGACGACCTCCTGCAACCTGAATTGTGAATTCTGTTATAGACAGAGCTGGAGCGAGAGGATAGGGTTCATGAGCGACGAGTTGTTCGATCGGGTGCTGAGAGAGCTGAGCGATGTTGGGGTGGAGGATCTCTGGTTCAGCGGATGGGGAGAACCTACCATACACCCCAGATTCGAGCAGTTCGCTGTGAAAGCAGCGAAGGACTTCGAACTTGGAATGATCACCAACGGAACCACCCTCCTGAGAAAGGCAGATGTGATAAGTCGTCACTTCTCGTGGGTTTTCGTCAGCGTGGATGTCACCGATCCGGAGATTTACAGGAGGATTAGAGTAGGATCGAGCTTCCACGTGGTGGAGAGGGGAATAAGGGAGTTGGCAAGCAGGGACGGGGTGGAGCTCTGGATCTCTACCGTCCTCCTTAAGAGCACGGTAAATAAGCTCCCGAACCTCATAGAATGGGCTGCGGACGTGGGAGCTAGAGGCGTTCTCCTTTCAAATCTCATAGCTACTCATCCCTCCATAGCTCATGAGCAGATACACGACAAAGTGCAGCCCGACGGTATCTCCAAGATAATGGAGAAGGTCAGAACTCTCTCGATGCTCCACCACGTCAGGGTAATAGAGCCCTTCTTCTACTACAAGACCGAGAGAAGGTGTCCCTTCATCGAGGAGAGAGCCTTCGCTATCACGTTCGACGGGAAGGTGGTCCCATGCCTATTCACTCTACATGATTACAGGGCTTGGATAGATGGCAAGGAGGTAGAGGTGAAACAGCTCGCCTTTGGCGACCTGAAGGAGAGGAGCCTGAGGGAGATCTGGTGGTCCCCCGAGTACTTATCGTTCAGGGCTAAAGTCAGAATAGCCGACTTCCCGTCGTGTAACGATTGCCTCCTGTGGGATGGATGTCACATAGCCAATAGTAACGAGTTCGACTGCTGGGGAAACAGTCCCACGTGCTCGTTCTGCCCCTACTACAGGGGCGCCGTCCAGTGTCCGAGGAGTTATGTGGCTCGCTGGGTTATAGGGGCCTGAGCCGTCTAAAGGAGGTCGAATGGCCTACTGGTCCCCAGTACATCGGCTCCGGCCCTCACTAATTCAATAGCCTGTTCTCTAGTTCTAATTCCTCCAGAGGCCTTTACCTTCTTACTAGTAAATTTCCTCACCTTCCTGACGTCCTCGGGAGTCACCGGCCTGTACAGGCCGGTTGATGTCTTCACGTACTCGATGCCCGTAGGCTCCAAAGCTTCCAACGTTCTCTTGAGCTCATCCTCCGAGAGGAGGGGTACCTCGATAATTGCCTTCACCGTCCCTTGGAAGGTATTAGCTATGAGATCGGCCTCCTCCCTCAGGTACTCGAACAGCCCGTTCTTCACGGCGGGGATGCTGATAACGTAGTCTATCTCTGAGACACCCATCTCTTGAGCTGTCCGAGCCTCCTTGCCCTTGACCTCTTTGAGCTGCGATCCATGCGGAAAGCCAACGACTGTGCATATCGGTATCCCAAGATCCGAGATCGTTAAGTACTTGGCGTAGAAGGGATAGACCACCACTGACCTCATCCCTTCCCTAGCGGCCCTCCTCGCAAAACTCAGCACATCCCCTATGGGGATGTCATGCTTCAGTAGTGTTGCATCTATCCTGTCCCTCAAGTCCATCGCCATTCCCTGAGTTCTCAATCACGCTGGCAAGATAACTCTTCTTAGGCGCGGGGCTTCTTATGAGAGTGGCGAACAGCAGGTTGTAGACGGAATACAGCAGAATGAAAGCGAATATAGGATACTCTAAGGACATGCTCATCAGGTTCCCTCCGGCCAAGGAGGAGATCGCCCTAGGGCCGACCACTGACAGGTTGTAGAGGGAGTTAACTACACCCCTCTCGTCTGGTGGGGAGTATTCCATGAAGAGAGCCCATATCAAGGGGAATGGTGCGTAAGTCCCCATTACCTGAAGGATAAGTAGCGTTGAGGCAAGCAGGAAGTTATGAGTGAAGGGAATTAGAATCATCATGAGGATTGCGAATCCCTGAGAGAGGACGACGAACTTAACAAGGCCCAATAGCTTGGAGAACGCCGGGGCTACTAGGTAACTAAAGGAGGATATCAGGTATATCATGGAGAGAACGGTTCCGACGGGGCCTGATTCAACTCCGTACTTCTCCCCAAGGTAGTAGCTGGTAAGAGGGTAGAAGAACCCGGTGGCCAAGCTAGACAGGATGAGGAGGAATGTCAGTCTGCGGATCATGGGGGTATTCAGCGGTTTGAGTATCTCCCGTAACGCTACAGGGTGATCTCCAGCGGGACGTGTAACTTTCTTCTCTTTTATCGCGAGAAAGAAGGGTATGGCGATCAGGGTAGCAGCGGTAGAGAGGAGTATCATAGTCCGATAGGCCTGGGAGTAGTTCAGGTTGTGAGATGATACGACCATCAGCTCTGGCACCCATCCCATGAGGCTTCCAGCGGAGAAGCTGACGTTATACAGGAACATCTGTATGCTGGAAGCCTCTTCCATCTTACTACCGGCGAGATCAGCCAGCCATGCTTGAAAGGCAGGTAAGGCTAGGGAACTGCATCCACCCAATATACCGCTCAAGACTATTGAAGGTAGATTTAGACCCCAGAGGGACACTACAGCTAGAGATGTGGCGGAGAGGAGGTATCCAAGTAACACGGGCTTTTTCCTGCCCATCCTATCGGTGATGAGACCGGCCGGTATGAAGATACCGGCCATCAATAGGCCCTCTAGAAAGCTGTAGAGACCCAATAGACTTACATTTATACCTTCTGTTTCGAAATACAAACCCCAAACAGCGTAAAACATTCCTCCAGAGAGTCCAGTAGGTATGCTTGCTATGAGCAGTAGTTTCAGATCTCTTTCTAGCTCCCTTATTCCGTCAATCATTTCAGCCGATTACAACACGCTTCTATTAATTAAAATAGCTACTCCTACCTCTTTGACGCTACTATCTTATGATATAAAAAAACGTAGGTAGTCTTCATTAAGTTTCTCATATCATACCAATTACCATCTTTAATTACCTGAAAAAACCGATGGAACATCCATCCAAGAGGATGACTCCGCATAAAGATTAAAACCGACCGATCGATCAGTCTCAGGGGGCCGGTGGTCTAGCGGCTATGACGCCGCCCTCACACGGCGGAGGTCGGGGGTTCGAGTCCCCCCCGGCCCACTACCACTTCTTCAGGGTGATAGCGACTATATCTCCATCTTTAACATTCAGCTTGACTCTCAGGCTCTCAGGGTGTATTATCTCTAGTACATCATCGCCGTAGTGTCTCCTTAGTGGGAATATCGCGTGTGCTTCAACGGATCCGTTAAGAGCCACCGGAAGGACCTCCACATCCCCAAATGTCCTGCCAGCTTCAACAAATCCTGGAACTATCTTGGGTCTGACCCTCCTCCTCCACTCCCTGATCTTTGAGACGTCTTCCCCCCTCACCCTGAGGTTCAACGTGCCTGGGAACGGTATGTAGCCCAGAACCTCCTTGAAGCCCATCACGTAACCCGGTCTGGACATGTAGTATGCCCCCTCCTTCATACCCGAGAAAACCTCTGCCATCAGCACCTCCTCATCCCAGCTAATCCCCTGTGTCATCTCGTAGAGGGTTCTAACCAGTTCCAAGGCCTTTTGTGTGGCCATCACGTACTGGACCCTCCTGGCCATGGTTGACCTCAGAAAGCCCAAATCCTCCGCTCTGGAGATCCATCTCGATATAGTCGCCCTAGATGTATTGAGGTACTCACATAGGTCGGAAGCCCTTACGGGCTTTTTCGACCCGCCTAGAAGGATCACCGCTAGTAGCAAGTGTGAGGTGTAAGGATCAAGTTCCTTGAAGTCCCTGCTCATTCCCACCACCCGATGACTTGAGCATGAGGATCTCGGAGAGCGTCTTCTCAACTAGGGATCTAGCTACATCAGCCTTCCTCCTGACCGGGACCAAGGAGTCGGGGAATACCATTAGGTTCAGTCCCTCATATATCTCCTCCATAGCTGCAGCGAGCTGCTCGGCCTCCGTAATCCTCCCTTCTAGAAGGAGGTGTAAGGCCACCCTTCTGAGCTCCCCCACGGAGTCCCCGACGCCAAGCACGTATTCCTTAGGTCCCACACCCAGATCTTCATGGGACGGGACCTCCCTCCCAGTGAGGAGCCTAGCGAGGACTATCCCCTCAACTGCTTCCTGCATCGGGTCGGAGACTATGTTCCTCAAGGTCGGGTCTAGGTACCCTATTTCCCCTTCGCACTCCGATAGGAAACCTTTGATCTCCGCTATGATCTCGATCAATTCCTTCTCAACTTCATCTAGATCCTTCATCCCTCTCGCCCTAGATATGAGCTCTCTGCATCTAGTAAGCCAGTTTCTTGAGAGTTTTATGGCCTTCTCCCTGAGCATATCCAGCTTCTCCAGCTCAAGTCGGGATTTCCTCAGCTGCTCGGTCACCATTCTCGGGCGAATCATTATTTATCGGGAACCCAGTCTCAGCATGGATAAAGATGTTATCCACCGGTCTCGTCAGGATACCCGATCACGTTAGGAAACTCATGGAGAAGCAGGGATACAAGATAATTCTGAATCATTCAGCCATGAAACCCTGTTACTGGTTCAGAAAAGCTCTGATGGAGGGGAGAACCTGCTACAAGCATAAGTTCTACGGGATCCCCTCGTGGAGATGCCTGCAGATGACCCCAACCGCTTCCTTCTGCAACTTGCAGTGTCTGTACTGCTGGAGGCTGAATGTAAGCGACGTTCCTGCTGAGTTCAGGTGGAAGGAAGTTCCAGAGGAGGGTGCTAGGTGGGACGACCCGGAGGACATAGCAGAGGAGAGCATCAGGTTGCAGAGGATGATAGTTCAGGGGTATAAGGGGGTGAAGGTGTACAGGAAGGAGTGGGTGTACGAGGCAGAGGAACCGAAACACGCTGCCATCTCCCTCACGGGTGAGCCGACCCTCTATCCCCATATAGGGGGGCTGGTGGATGCTTACGCGAAGCGGGGGATGACGACCTTCATCGTTACAAATGGTACCCTCCCGGAGAGACTGGAAAGCCTGGAAAGGGAACCCACCCAGCTTTACGTCACCGTTCCCGCTCCGAACGAGAAATTGTATATGGAGATAACTCGCCCGTTGTGGCCCGACGCTTGGTCAAGACTTCAGAGGACTCTCGAGATGCTGCAATCCTTCTCGTCTCCCACGGTGATGAGGATACCCCTGATTAAGGGATTTAATATGAGCGATAGGGTGATAGAGGAATTCTCCCGCCTGATAAGGGAATCTCAGCCCACCTACGTGGAACCCAAGGCATACATGTGGGTGGGTTACTCTAGGAGGAGATTGGGAAGGGAGAACATGCCTACCCACGAGGAAGTTAGGGCCTTCGCTGTTAGGATAGCGGAACTCACCGGCTACAATATACTGGATGAATCCCCCGAGAGCAGGATAGTGCTCCTGTCTAGGCTGGATCGTGCGATAAGGTTCTACTAAGGTGATTGCATGGCTGACGGATTCGTCCTGCTTCTGGGTGGGTACGTATTCAGGGGAATCCTTGAGGGAGATTTCTCCCTAATTGAGAGAACTGCCAAGGTGGTGAAGGACCTCTCCAAGGACAGGAAGCTGGCCATAGTTACGGGCGGAAGCGATACAGCTAGGAGGTACATAGAGGCCGTTGGATCGGTTGGTGGAAGTAAATTCCTCCAAGACTGGGCCGGGATACTCGCTACTAGACTTCACGCCACGGTAATGATAGCAGCTCTGGGTGAGAACGCCTTTCCCAAGGTGATAGAGGATTACAACGACGCCGTTCTGGCGTTCCAGCTGGGTAAGATACCGGTCTCTGGGGGAATGCAGCCGGGACAGTCTACAGATGCAGTTGCGGCCCTGATGACTGAGAGGCTTGGGCTGAAGCTGTTAGTGAAGATGACGGGGGTAGACGGCGTTTACGATAAGGATCCCACGCGTCATCCGGACGCTAGGAAAATAGAGGAGCTATCTTATGAGGATTTGGAGCACATCCTGAGGGATAAGCTGTATCACCCAGGCAGGTACGAGCTCCTCGACGCATTGTCAATCAAAATACTGAAGAGATCGTCTATCTCAACGATAATTTTAAGTGGGGATGAGCCGGAGGCTCTACTTGATCTAATGAGTGGTAAGAAGGCAGGGAGCCTGATCAGACCGAGGTGATCTCATGTTAAGGTCCTCTAGAAGTTGGCGAAGGGGTAGAACCACCATCTCTAGGAGAAGGAGGAGGGGATTACCTCCTGCCCTCAAGAAAATACTGGTGGAGGCTGTGTATGGCGTGCTCTTCGCTGTCTTCACCTTTCCCGTCGCCCTTTTCATAGCGGAATTGGGAGTGTGGGTGATGATCGTATGGATGCAGCCCTATGATGTGATAATGGGGAATTTCTACCTAGTGCTTGTCATGATCCAGGCCCTCTTCCTGCTGATACCTGCCTACAATAAGCAGCCGGTTCGCCTCATAGTAGCGGCCCTCACGGCCTACGTAATATGGTCGGTATTGGTAGGCGTTGCTGAATTCCACCCGATAACCTCCATGTTCGGGGAACTTCCGTACTAGGGAAATAAGAGGAGAATGGTGCTCCGGCCGGGATTTGAACCCGGGTCTGGGGCTCGAGAGGCCCCTATGCTTGACCGGGCTACACCACCGGAGCCCATGGCCAAGGGATGCGTATGGGAAATATAAATGTTTCTGGCCCCCGCTCCAGACCATCGGGCCTGATAGTGGTCCTAGGGGCACCCGCCTCAGGCAAGAGCACCTTATGCAGAAGGTTGGCTGAGGTGATGGGGTGCCCTCACATTAACGTGGGCGATTTGGCCAAGGAGAGAGGGTACGTTTTAGGGAAGGATGAGGAGAGAGATACATTAATTCTGGATGAGGACAGCATTCGGAGGGAAATCTCCAGGATACTAGAGCGAGAGGGATGTCTGGTCGTAGAGACGATATCCCCCTATGCGATCCCCCCCAGTGATGTGATTTTGGTTGTGGTTGTGAGATGCAAGCCCTCGATCCTCCTAGAGAGGCTGAGATCTAGGGGCTACAAACACCTCAAGATCAGGGAGAACGTCGAGTACGAGGCGATAGATGGTCCATTGCAGGACGCCTTGGAGATAGCTGATTGGGATAGGATTATTCAGGTTGACGGTTGTGGCGGCGGTCTCGACAGGGAGATCGAGCATATCCTGATGAAGCTAGAAGGTAGGGAAATCAGTAGACGATTCGATTGGACGGAGGACTTCATGTCCATACTGGAACGCCTCGCCCGCGATGCTCACGGGAAGTAGAACCTCTCCCTAGACACCACCCTCTCTATGGATTTGGGATCGAGCACCTCCTCCTCGGGAGGTGAGATCCTCACGGTCTTAATGTACCTCGGGGTTGTGACGATGCATTCTCCCGTTGATAACCTGGTCACCCTCTCCACCACTTCCCGGTCGCTGATCAGGGGTTTGATCTCCTTCACATCCGATGGGGAGTCTATCCTGTGAATTATCTTGGTTCCGGCGTTCCTAACGATCCCCTCGGGTATTTGGGAGACGTTCTGAGATACGAGCACCAAGGAGACACCGAACTTCCTGAGCTCGGAGAACAACCTGTCGATTATGTCCATGCCGGTTACGTCCCTATAACTGGGGAGGAGTTTCTCGGCCTCCTCGATGATCACCATCAACTTGGGATGATCGGATTTCCTCTCCTCCCTCGTGAACAGGTCCTTGATCCTCCTCAATATGAAGAAGACAGCGATCTGCCTTAGTATGTCGCTCTCCACATCACCCATTTCTACGAGGGAAATGCTTTCCCCTATTATCTTCTCGTCTAGATTGTCGCATTCGAAGATCCTAGCGCCCGGTGAGCTAATTAAAGGCTCCATCTTCCTCAATAGCGATGCCTTACTCTCTTCCTCAGCATGGGACGCTGGTTCTAGGGACCGCACCATCTCCACGAGGTCCCTGAGACTGGGTTCCACGTCCCCCATGGAGAGGTCCCTCAACCTCCTGAGCGCCTGGTTCAGGAGGTAGAACTGAGAGGGAGTAAGGTCCAGAATGGAGGAGAGGGTCTCAGCAATTAGAAATGCGGATCCCGCATCTTGCAGATCGGCTAGAGGGTTTATGCACATTAGGGGCATCTCACCCTTGGTCGAGAAGATCCTGCCGCCCAACTGGAACACGAATCCCTTGTACTCCCAGTGTATGTCTAAGATTAGAGAGGGTATACCGAGGTTCCAAGCCTCGTAAACTATCCTCTTGGTGGTCGTGGTTTTGCCAGATCCCGTCTGTCCGATTATAAGGACATGTCTGGTGAGGTCCTTTAGGGATAGGCCGAAGGGTCTGCCAGCGCTCTCTCCTAGCTCGATCACGGGGATGTCTCCCCTCTCTTCTCTTCCTACCTTGAGAGTGAGGTTCTCACCCTCGTGACCCAGACTCATTATCTCAGAGAACAGTTCGGGATCCAACTTACCTTTCTGATCGATCTCCACCTTTATTCCATCTATAGAACTGTTGAGCGCTGATATGGCGGCTTTTATCATGCTCTGCGTCTCCTCTATATTCCCCAGCTTCTTCCACATCAATCCGCTCACGAATAAGCTGCCCTCCTGCCTCCAAGATAGGAAGGTCCTCCCCGGCCATCTATTGATGATGAGTGTGATTCCCACCCCCAGATCCTCGAGCATGCCACTCAGCGAGCTGAAATCGAGCTGAGACTCGCTTCCCTTGATCTCTATCCTCAGGGGGGTTACTAGGAATGTCCCCCTGTTCGTGCTTACGAGGGCCGCTTTGATGGATGGGCTGCCTCTCCCGCCCCTCCTAAGCTTCAGGATCGCCATTATCACTATCACGGGGATGATCACGAGCGGTAGGATCGAGTATTTGTATATGGATAGGGCCAAGGTACCTAGTAGTGTAGATAGGATCTGGCCCCCCCTTTTATACACCCAAAGGCTCGCTAGTAGGATGAGAACCGCGATGATGAGGGGATCTCCCTTATCAGCCCTCATGGGATAGTCTCCTCTCAAGCGAGTCCAGCCTAGATTCTATGTCGCGTATTCTGGAGATTATATCATCTAACTTGAAGAACAGGTATTCTATCTGGCGTTCTATGGACTCAAGCTCCAATCTGTCCTCCATCATCTCACCAGACCAAGGACCTTAGAGATAGTCGATCTATTAGCTCCTAGCAGGTCTGCGAGGAACCCTTGAGATAAGTCCCTCATTCCTATCTTCTTGCCAGCCAGATAGACGACCGCAGCGGCTATGTAAACCGGATTTCTCCCGATGAGAACCGATCTCTTTTTGTCCCGCAGCTCCTTCATCTCCTTCAGCGCTCTCACTCTGAGTCTCTCCAAGAGAAGCCTCGGATCCAACTTACCTGACGACCTCTCTAACCTCCTCATGAACTCCTCGTCTCTGGATATCTTGGCTATCAGGTAGTTTATGTAGCCCTCCCAAGGGATGTTCCTCCTAGGTATCAGCCCCTCGATCCTTCCTACGTAGAAGGCCACTCTCGAGGGAGATACTCCCGCGGATAGCCGCTTTATTGCCTCTTTTATGGGGATAGGCGATCCATATAACCTACTAGCCACTATCAAAGCTGCTAGGAGGATCGATTGGGTGTGAATCCTGCCGTAAAGGGAGTTGTGCGCCCTTATGAGTTCTTCGGCGAGTTCGACCACCTCGCCCGCGAGGCCGAGCTCTCTAGCTAGATTCTCCAGTGACCTGCTCCTGCTGACTATCGGAGAATCGCCGCGGTCGAATGGGTTGGGTATCAGGTCCTCATCTGCTATGAATCCGCAATTATCGCATACCAGCAGTCCTCCCTCGTCACGGAGTGCGGATCCACATAGAGGGCATCTCCTCATACATTATTAGTGTAAAAGCTACATCATTTTAATCATTTCTCGCGTGTATATTAAATAAAATTTTCGTAAATGTGTGCAGTATTTTTACTTGAGGAACTTCATCACCAAGTATACCTCCTTACCCTCCTCCAACTCGAACGGGTTCTTCTTGTAGGACATCCTGAGCCAGAGGCCGTGAAATGAGATCTCTATCCTCTTTTCGCCATCATCTACCTTATACACCACGCCCTTCATAACTAGGTCCCCGTCGGATTCCTCACCTAGATCCAGTTGGACCCTCGATCCCTTCTTCAGTTTGACCAAATCCTTGGGGAGTTCCAGTGTGAAAATTACGGACCCGTCTTTGGATTTGAACTTGGCCACATCTATGTCAAACACGGGATCCCTTTCCAAGGTCTCCAAGGTGGCCTCTATTCCCATCAAACTTTCACCTCCCCATTGCTGAGCCTCTCCGTAATAAAACATCTCCCCCCATCCAAGAGGGGAGTGACATTGCTTACACGAATACTAGAGAGGAATGTGGAGATAAGAACCATGGCTAGGAATTCTCTCCCAGACCCAAGTTCCCTGGATCTTGAGGATTTAATTGAGGAGGTCGAGGAATTGCTGAATCTGATGGGTAAGGAGATGGATTTGCATGAGTGGAATGAGGAGGATGTCCCTGGGATCCTCAAGGTCAGGGCTGTGCTTACCCTGCTCACTGAGGAGTTGAGATCCTACCTCGTGGAGGCCGTCTCCTTCAACCCTTAGTGGCTATGTAGACTTTCAGGAGGCGCTCGTCCACGACGATCATTTCCCTTATGTACTTCACCGTGGAGTATGGAATCAGGACATTTCCCTTTCTATCCTTCTTCAGCTTCTGCAGTAAGGCATCAGCAGCGCCCCTACTGCTCCTCACCACCAAGGAGATCATCTTGCCAGTTATCTCGTCAACAACTAGATCGGTGACTTCCCCTAGCATGAGTCCCTTGTCCGTTATTATGGGTTTACCAGCCAGCCTAGAAACCGAGTACCTAGCCATATTCACGTCCCTCTTTCCCAGTTGGTGGGCCGGGGGGGACTCGAACCCCCGACCTCCGCCTCGTCAAGGCGGCGTCATAGCCGCTAGACCACCGGCCCCTTGTGGTGTGGGAGGTCCCTTAAATAAAGTTTTTCATCCCTTCCTAAACGGGGAGACGTTTAATGGCGATGGGGGGTTTCTCCAAGGGGAGTCAGAACTCAAGATCGTCTTCACCTATCAGAGGGCCCGTTTACATCATCCCCCCAGCTCATATGTGGAGAGGATGATATTATTAATGCCTCCCCCCTCCTTCCGGAGGTGTGCATATGGAGAGCACGGCGGAAGAGGAGCTAGCGGAACTTCTGTCGAAGGCGGTTTTGGAGTACAGAAAGAGGGGGTCCGTCGATGAAGAACTCCTAAAGAGCATCTCTGACGCGATCTCGAGGTATGAGAGGGACTCGATCCTGCGTGAGCACCTGCGGCTGGTGATCAAGAGCTTGAAAGAGGGGAACTTCGAGGAGAGGAGTCTCCTAGGAAAGAGCATCAGGATGGACAGGGACGAGCTGCTCATGATAGTACAGTCGATCGATAGGTTCTTGGAGGAAGAGCCCTTCAAAGAGATGGAGACGAGAGACATCCTACGACTATGGAGGGAGTCACTCGAGTGGGTTCTAAGAGGTCTCGAAACGGATGAGGAGGTCAGCCCTTAAGGAGGAACCTTCCTCCTGGAGCCTTCTCTACGAGTCCCTCCTCCATAAGCTCCCATAAAAGCTCCCTAGTTTGGGTTAATTTCATTCCCAATGCCTTAGAGGCCTCTATAAGGGAGAAGGTAGTTCCTGGTGGGAATCTCTTGCGTAATATAGCAATTTCCGGCCTTATATCATCTGGGATCACTTCCTCCTCTTCTTCCTCTTCCCTCGGGACCTCTTTCTCCTCGCTAGCCTCCGATATAAGGTGTAGTATCTTATCTTGGCTGAGCTTTCCGCTCTCCTTGAGTTCCCTTGTTAACATGGCTAGCAAATTCCTAGCAAGCTTCATTAACCTCCTCGGGTTCCCCCCGGCAAGCTCATTCATTTTCCTGACTAGATCCTCGGTGAAGGGTTCACCTAAATTGAGGCCCCTCGCCTCCTCATTGAGTATATCCCTGTAATGTTGTATCCTCTTTTTAAGTATCTTACTGGCTTCTTCCGGGCTGATGGTTCTCATCTCGATCTTATTGTGGGGGATCTTACCGAGGAGCTTCTTCATTATATCGTAGGCAGGAGGTATGCATGCTATTATCAGCATCCGACCTGGATCTATTTCCTTGTATAAACGCTTTATGAATTCCGAGAACAATTCAGCGTCCTTTCTAGTCCCAGAGATTACTATATTCTCCACTTCATCCAACATGAGTATCGCGACGTCGTACCTATTGAGCTCGTCCATTATTATGGAGAGGAGGGACTCCGGATCTCTAGGGAATTTCCTCCGGAGGGGTTTAAGTGGAGGCATCTTCTTGATAGTTGTGGCTATCCTGTAGAGGGAGGCTTCGTAATCGTCCACATCGATCTTAACGTAAAAGGTCGGTACATCCGGAAGGATCTCACTTATTAGCCTGAGCCTGTGGGTCTTTCCCGTTCCAAACTCCCCGACCAAGAATACTAGGTGTTTTTTCTTCCCTTTTATGACTTCATCTAGCAGCTGGGCCAGTCTTTCGTCGACATCCGTGTCTACATGTAGGGTTCTCACCTCTTCCAAGCTCTCACTACTCAAGTAGGCGAAAGGGTTGGCTCTGAGCATCCAGCGCATGTAGCCAGCTTCCACTACCCTGACATCGCTTTCATCCGGCATTCATAGGACCCTCACTTTTTCGGGCTACGTCTAAGCCCCAACTACGTTTATATAATCTAGCCCAATGAAAAAGTGTTGCATATCTCCAGACTAAGGTGTGTTCGATGAATGGCACAAAAATAGGCAGAAGCGCGTTCGTAGCGGTTCTAGCGCTCGTGATCCTAGTTCAAATGGCCCAAGTATCTGAGGCAGAGATACTCTCGGAGAAACCCCATTACGTGAGCACCCACGCCACCTTCTTCTTCAAGGACGAGTTCACGGCCAGAGTAGTGGTCAACTATTCGTGGTATGGGCTCTGGGCCAACGACTTGGAGAGATTGCTCAATAAGACGGGTGAGCAGAATTACACTAAGGGGTTCTTAGATGATGTGAGAAAGCAAGTAGGGGAAGGTCCTTACATCGGCGGGGACATGGAGTTCTATCCCACGGATATGAAAGCGGAGATCCACAAGAGCGTATATCGCAACAAATCCAAGAGAATAGATCTCATCCTGACAATAGACTTGGAAGCAAAGAAGGGGGCGCCCAAGGAGGCGGAGGGAAGGAAGGGGATTGTGTACACGACTAGAGAGGACTACACTAATATAACCAAGATCTTTGTTAAGGAGCTAGATCTACTCAACTTGACGGTCATACTTCCCAAGAACTACGTGGTGAGCATCTCTAGGCCCTCACCTAACTCGATCTACCTAGCCAACATATCCAAGGAGTTGAGGGTCGTGGTATCGTGGGTGCTGAAGAGCCCCACCGTGGACACTAGGGAATCATCGGGATACAGCGGGTGGTTCTTCCTAGGAATTGTCAACCACACCCAAGAGGAGGTTCAGATACTGGAGCAGATAAGGCGCAAGATCGCTGAGATCAGGAAGACACCAGTCCTCTCATTGGATGAAGCGACAGCGAGGAAGGCCAAGGAGCTCTTCGACCTCTACTACAAGTTCTCCACCCTAGCTCCTAGGAGAGTGAATTCCAACCTGACTTACGCACTCAAGCTAGCCAATGAGATCCCAGTCTATCCAGTAAGTCCTGAAGTGGTCGTTGCGGGCGTATCCCTAGGGATCGTGTTGCTCGAGATAGCAGGATATATCTTCTACAGGAAGGCCCTCAAGAGGAGGAAGTAATACTTTCACCTAACCCCCCTCTCTATGGGGGACCATAATGAAATTATTTCCGTCCGCTGCTTAACACTCGGTGATGTGAAATACGGATAATAAAGGATCCTCACAAGTTTTCGGAGTCCTACACCCCACCCAAGCTACCCCACAGGGAGAAGGAGGTTAGCATCCTAGTTAACACGCTGGCCAGCGGATACGGCCTAACTGAGGGGCTCATACTCATCCGAGGGGAGCCGGGAGTGGGTAAGACCTCGGTGGCGAAGCTGTCATCGGCTAGACTGAGGGAGAGGCTGAATTCCTTGGACGTAGTTCACATCAACTGTAGGACGTATAGGACGCCGACCTCCGTTGTCCAGAGAGTAGTCTCCTCGCTCCTTCCCGGAGTACCCGACAGGGGACTCTCCTACGAGGAAGTCGTGTTGATACTCGAGAAGGTGCTTTCTGGAGAGGACAGGGACCTCCTCATAGTCCTAGACGAGGTGGACTATCTCAAGGATGGGGACACCCTAGTCTACACCCTCCTGAGGCTACACGAGGGGGATGCGCCCAAGTCGCCGACTCTCATAGTGGTCGCTAGGTGGGATCCCCCTTACCTGATGGACGACTCCATAAGGTCCTTCATGGTGACTAGGCTTCCGCTGGAGAAGTACACGCCTGAGCAGTTGGAGGCGATAGTGAAGTATAGGGCCGAGGAGGCCTTGGAGGAGGGCAGCTTCGACGACGAGATTGTGAGCAAGGTCGTGGAGCTGTCGGAGCACATGGGTAACGCCAGGGTTGCCCTGAAGATACTTTACTTGGCAGCTAGGCTCTCAGAGGAGGCCGGTCTATCCAAGATAACTCCTGACATGGTCAGTGAAGCGGCCTCGAGGATTGGAGTCATCGGGATAACTGAGGACTCGCTGACCCCCCTAGACCTTCACGACAAGATACTGCTCCTAGCTGTGTCTAAGAGATTGGCCTCATCTGGAAAGTCTTGGATAAAGATGGGAGACCTGCTGGATGAATACAGGCTGCTATGCGAGGAAGTGGGGGTTCTCCCGTACAAATACACGGCCATCTGGAAGAGGGTCAGGAACCTCAAGAACATGGGGTTCTTGGAAGCCAAGAAGTCGGGTGAGGGGATGAAGGGGCAGACCACTCTCATATCCCTAGGTTCGATACCGGCTGACAAGCTGCAGGAGAAGCTGAGGGAGATATTAAAAGAGGAACTGAGTCCGTTAGCCTCCAACCTCTAACTTGTAGTGTTCCTCCAGGTCCTCAAGTATTTCCCTTATGTCCTCCTCCCTTAGCCCCAAATCCCTCTCCAGCCTCTTTATGATCCTGCCGTCCCCCTTGCTATCCGCTATGAGTATGGGGACTATCTCCATCCTCACGACCTTAGTGGGTACGTGGAGCTCTTTGGCAAGTTTAGATAGGAATTCTCTCGTCTTGGCCCTGAGTTCCTTGGTGGTAGCTAGCTTCCTGATTATCTCGGGGAACCTCAGCTTCACCCCCTGAGGCTTGCCCTCCTTAGCTGTGCACACCGCGTAGGTCATCAGCTGAGTGTAGTAAACCAGGAGTTTCCAGTTATTTGTCTTTATTATGCGGCTTCTGACCATATCAGCGTAGGAGAGATAGTCGTAAGCCCTCGAGAGAGCCTTCCCCTTGTATACATAGGGCAAGTTCTCCTCCACCCACCTGAAGAGCATGTCAGGATCCACGTCCGTATTGAGGGACGTCAGGTAGGCGGAGTAGCAGTTCTCCCCGTAAAAAACGGCAGTGAGCACCTTGAACACATCCGCTTCAACGTCCCTCTTCCCGAATTTCTTCCCTATAACCTCGGAGAGCCTACGGCTTCCCTTAACGAGGCTCTCTAGATCGTTGATGGCTGCTCTGAGGTCCCCCTGCGAGTTGACGGCGATCTGCCTCAGGACGTTGTCCGGCACCTTCACACCCTCCTTCCTGCATATCTCCTTGAGCACGGACAGGACAGTGGTCCAACGAAGCCTGTAGAACCTGACCACCTTTGACAGCGATCTTATCTCGTAGAGGTGCCTCTCATATGGATCATTCGCCGTCATCACAACCGGAACCCCTTCCTTGGTTATCAGCTCCTTCACCAGAGAGACCAAGGCTCCCCCTTCACTGGGTAGCGCGTCCACTTCGTCGAGAATTATCAGTCTCCTGTTAAGTGTGAGTAGGCTGACGGCCTTAGCGCTCTCCACAACGTACTTGAGATGGGTTCTATCCCTGAGATCGCTGGCGTTGACCTCTACGGGATCGTATCCGAGCTCGTAGGCTATGGCGTATGCCGCGGAGGTCTTACCAGATCCCGGAGGACCGACGAGCAGGAGGGCCTTGTTCACCTTGCCTGCTCGAACGCTCCTCATCCAATCCCTTATCTCGCTAATGGCCTTGTTCTGTCCCTTTATCTCATCTAAGCTCCTAGGGCGGTATTTCTCAGTCCAAGGAAGGTCCGCCATGGGACTCACCTAGCTCCACCAGCTTGGCCAGCATGGCGGCCAGCTGGACATCTCCGTGGGCGCCCTCAGTTACCCTGAAATCGACCTCGCTGAGGAACACCATGAGTTGGGCTTTAATCTTGTCTGGAATCGACTTGCTTGCCATTATCTCTCTGTTGAGCTGCTTGATGACGTCTTGTGCGGACATTCCGTAGTTTATCATCAGGTTCCTGAGCATGTCCCTGGCGGCGACGAATCTCCCCTTTAGTGCGGCATTTATCATCCCCCTAACCTCCTCTGGATGAGCGAGACCGGCCACTCTGTACACCACCTTGGCATCCACCTGATCTGCCATGGCTGAGGCCGTCTGTAACAGGTTGATGGCCCTCCTCAGATCCCCTTCAGCCACGTACACTATGGCAGATATGCCCTCCTCCGTGTACTTCACACCCTCCTTCTCAGCTATCATCACTAGCCTCTCCCTGACGGCCTCTTCCGGTATTGGTCCGAACCTGAATACCGCGCATCTCGACTGAATTGGCTCTATTATCTTGGATGAGTAGTTGCAGGCCAGAATGAATCTTGTGGTGGCGGAGTACATCTCCATTATCCTCCTGAGAGCGTGCTGAGCGTCGGCTGTGAGGCTGTCCGCCTCGTCCAGATGAATTATCTTGAAGGGCACATCTCCGAACGGCGCCGTCTTCGCGAAGTCCTTTATCTTGGTCCTTATCGTGTCGATACCCCTCTCATCGCTGGCGTTGAGCTCCATGTAGTTGGCCCTCAGGAGCTCCTCGGAGCCGTAGATGTCATGGGCCAGAGCCAGGGCCGTGGTAGTCTTTCCAGTTCCGGCGGGTCCGGCGAAAAGGAGGTGAGGCATGGACCTCTTCTCCACAAAACCTTTGAGGGCCCGGATGACATCCTCCTGGTCCACTATGTCATCCAAGGTCCTCGGCCTGTACTTCTCTATCCAAAGCTCGAACGCCATTTCCCATCAACCTCCCTAGAAACATTCCCTTCAGGAACTCTCCCAACGGCATAATTTAATAACCTCAGTAGGTCATACCCAGCCGAGGTCAGGATATGTTCCCAGTGAGGTGCTTCACCTGCGGTAGCGTGATAGGGGATAAGTGGGAGGAGTTCTCCCGGAGGGTCATGGCCGGGGAGGATCCGGGAAAGGTGCTCGACTCCCTAGGAGTGACCCGGTACTGCTGCCGGAGGATGTTCATAAGCCACATAGATCTTGCCGAGCTGGAGCTATCATTCACACCGGTTATGGAGAGGTGATGAAATGGGATACGACGATATGAGTCTGTCTAATGTGCCTCCAGTGGAGGATAAGGATCTCCTGATACCGAAGCAGAAGTACCTGTCGGCGGGAGTGCATGTGGGCACTAGGATAAGGACCAAGGACATGGAGAAGTTCATCTACAAGGTGAGACCCGATGGCCTGTGCATGATAGACATAAAGAAGCTGGACGAGAGGATCAGGGTTGCGGGGAAGTTCTTGGCTAGGTTCGAGCCGGAGAAGATACTAGCGGTGTCCGCTAGGATCTACGGGTTCAAGCCCGTGAGGAAGTTCGCCGAGTACACCGGGGCCACTTACATAACGGGCAGGATACTTCCGGGGACCCTGACCAATCCTCAGGCGCCCCTCCACCTAGAGCCGGATGTGGTGCTCCTGTCTGATCCGAGGGTGGACAGGCAGATCCACGTAGAATCTGTCAAGCTGGGTATACCTGTGGTGGCCCTAGTAGATGCCGACAACACGCTGGAGAACATAGACCTAGCCATACCGGCCAACAACAAGGGAAGGAGGGCATTGGCCCTAGTTTACTGGCTCCTTACCAGGGAGGTCCTCAGGAACAGGGGTGACATACCTCCCGACGGCGATCTCGAGGAGAGCTATGAGGACTTCGCCACTAGGATAATGGGCCTCAGGTGAACTATTTGGAGGTCAGAAAGCCAGCCGTCGCTGGCTCTTTTTATCCTTCCGACCCTGAGGACCTTTTGTCTATGATAAGGGAGTTGTTCCTAAGCATTGGGGAGGAGGGAATCCCATCCCCGAGCGTGCCAGGTGAGAGGAGGATAGCTTCCCTGATATCGCCTCATGCCGGATACGTGTACTCCGGGAGGACGGCGGCTGCGGGTTACTCCGTTCTGGCCAAGGATGGGACTCCTGAGACCTTCGTTATCCTCGGTCCCAATCACACAGGCCTAGGTGCGGCATTCTCCGTTTCCAATGCTAAATACTGGGAGACGCCGTTGGGCAGGGTCGAGGTAGATAGGGAGTTCGCCCTAGCGGTCAAGGAACATTTCGACGACTTGGAGTTCGATGATCTGGCCCACATGTCGGAGCACTCCATAGAGGTCCAGATACCGTTCCTACAGGCAATATATGGGTCCCCCAAGATAGTCCCCATCGCGATGGGAATTCAGGACCCATCTTCCGCCAAGTCCTTGGGGGAGGCCATAAGCCTCGCCTCCGAACTTCTGAGGAGGGATATAGTGGTCATCGCATCATCCGACATGTCCCACTACCTCCCTGAGGAGGAGGCTATGAGGAGGGACCGAGCTGCCTTGGAGGCCATCTTGAAGATGGATGTCGATGGGCTGTTCAGGACGTTGTTCGAGTTGGACGTATCCATGTGCGGTCCTGGGCCGGCCTCCGTTGCCATAACCTTCGCGAAGCTGAAGGGCGTGGAGAAGGGGGAGCTCGTGAGATACTCCACCAGCGCCGAGACGAGCGGGGATAGGTCATTCGTGGTGGGCTACGCTTCGGTGGTGTTCGCGAGATGACGGACGATCCTAAGGAGACCTCTCAAAGGAAGATAGAGCACGTCATGATAGCCAAGAGGGACGATATCGATCTCAGCACCGATCGCTCGTGGTTCGAGCACGTCAGGCTGTTGCACAATCCCCTGCCTGATGTCTCCTTCGAGGATGTAGACCTCTCTTGGAGGTTTTTGGGATATGATCTAAGGGCTCCCCTCCTTATAGAGGGGATGACCGGTGGTCACGAGGCCACTCTGCCCATAAACAAGGCGCTGGCCGAGGCGGCCCAAGCCGAGCGGGTCGCCATAGGTGTCGGAAGTCAGAGAGCAGCTCTGAGGGATGAAAGCCTCGCTGAAACATACTCGATAGTGAGGGAAACGGCGACGGAGGTGCCCGTGATAGCCAACCTAGGTATATCGCACATCATAGGTGATGAAGGACCCGACAACGCGAAGAGGGCAGTTGACATGATAGATGCCGACGCCCTAGCGATCCACTTAAACCCCCTCCAAGAGGTAATACAACCAGAGGGTTCAATCGATTTCTCCGGATCCTTGGTGGCGATAAGGGACGTGGTGAGGGAGTTAGATGTCCCCGTAATAGTTAAGGAGGTCGGATCCGGGATACCCAGGGAAACGGCGCACGTCCTCAGGAGGATGGGCGTCGGAATAGTAGATGTGGCCGGGCAGGGGGGGACGAGCTGGTCCCTGATAGAGGGAGAGAGGTCTCCGGAGGGATCGCCGAGGAGGATTGCCTCTAAGAGATTCGCTGACTGGGGGATACCTACTCCTCTGGCCATAATGGAGGTGTCCGGTCTCGGTCTAGAGGTTATAGGATCTGGAGGAGTCAGGTCAGGCCTGGATGCGGCTAAATGCCTGGCCTTAGGTGCCCATATGGCTGGAGCTGCCCGACCCTTCTTCGTTCGCGCCGTGGAGGAGGGAAGCGACGGCGTCAGGGATGAGTTAAATAAATTTATCTTCGAGATGAAGCTCGCCGCGTTCCTCACAGGCTCACTCACGGTGAACCAGCTTCGATTGACCAGGAAATACCTGCTAACGGGTCCATTGAAGACCCTCGCGGATGAGAGGCATATTTTTATATGACACTCCCCGGCCCCCTCCGGGGAATGAAGGATGACGGCTCAGGACAAACCCTTCTATGTGAAGTTCGAGGTCCCCGATGACCTCGTTCCCAAGATACTCGAGTTAGTCCAGACCGCCCGGGAGACCGGTGGTAAGGTCAGGAAGGGCGTCAACGAGACCACGAAGGCCGTGGAGAGGGGTGAGGCCCTCTTCGTAGTCATAGCGGAGGACGTGAACCCCCCTGAGATAGTGGCTCACCTGCCGCTGCTGTGCGACGACAAGGGAGTTCCCTACGCTTACGTCCCGAGCAAGGATGACTTGGGAAAGGCCGCTGGTATAGAAGTTCCCGCATCCTCCGTCGCTGTGGTGGATGCCGGGCAGGCCAAGAGCCTCTTGGAAGCCCTCATAGAGAAGATAAAGGAAGTCAAGGGGACTGGAGGGACCGAGTAGTTTAAAAAACATGTTCACCCCCCTCCTTTCTGAAGGTGATTGAATGTCCCAGGAGGCGGACAAGGGATACCCGGCCGAGGTAGTTGAGATAATCGGTCGAACGGGCGTAGCCGGAGATGTCATACAGGTCAGAGCTAAGATACTGGTTGGAAAGGACAGGGGAAGGGTCCTGACTAGGAACGTCAAGGGGCCAGTGAGGATAGGAGACATACTCATCCTTAGAGAGACCGAGATGGAGGCTAGGAAGCTGAAGCCGAGGTGATTGAATGTCCATTCTGCTGAAGAAGTGCGCGTTCTGTGGTAGCGACATCGAGCCCGGGCACGGCTGGATGTACGTGAAAGCTGACGGTACCATCCTGTATTTCTGTTCCTCCAAGTGCGCCAAGAACTACCTCAAGCTGGGTAGGAATCCCAAGAAGGTAAAGTGGGTCAGGAAGAAGCCCAAGAAGGAGGGGAAGTGACCCTCCTTTTTTGCACGGTGACTCTAATTGCCCAAGAAGGACGGTAAGGGAGACAAGGAGAAGAGGTACAGGCAGCCCTTAGTATCTGTTCTGGGCCACGTTGATTCGGGTAAGACCACCCTGCTGGACTACATCAGGAGGACCAGGGTGGCGGCCAAGGAGCCAGGCTCGATAACCCAGCATGTGGGGGCCTCCGAGATACCCACCGACGTGATCTACGAGATATGCGAGCCCGTGATGAAGGCCCTCAACCTCAAGTTCGAGATAAAGACGGGAGGATTGCTCTTCATAGATCTGCCCGGGCATGAGGTATTCTCCAACCTGAGGAGGAGGGGTGGATCCGTAGCCGACATAGCCATCCTAGTGATAGACATAAATGGAGGGGTGCAGCCCCAGACCATCGAGTCAATAAACATCCTGAAGGAGAGGAGGGTCCCCTTCGTCATAGCGCTCAACAAGATAGACACCCTGTACGGCTGGAAGTCTGAGGAGGGCAGGCCTTTCATATTGGCGGAGAAGGAACAACCGCCCTCCGTTTTGGCCGAGTTGGAGAAGAGGCTCTACAGGGTGGTGGATCAGCTAGCCACCTTGGGGATATATGCCGACAGGTACGATAGGGTCCAGGACTTCACCAAGACCTTTGCCATCGTACCGACCAGCGCGGTGACGGGGGAGGGCATCCCAGACCTCTTAACGATGCTCATAGGGCTAGTGCAGAGGTTCATGCTCGACAGGCTGGAGATAACCACCGAGGAGGGCAGGGGCACCGTGCTGGAAGTCAAGCAGCAGCAGGGATTGGGTACGGTGCTTACGGCCATAATCTATGACGGGGTCCTCAGGAAGGACGACACCATAGTGGTGGCTGGTGTCAACGGACCGGTCGTGACGAAGGTGAGGGCGCTCCTAGTCCCAGAGCCCCTGCAGGAGATGAGGGCGACGAAGAAGTTCAGGAGGGTTGATGAGGTCTCCGCCGCTGCTGGAGTGATGATTTCCGCACCCAATCTGGATGAGGTACTCGCCGGATCCCCTCTCTACGTGGTCAGGGACAAGGAGAGGATAGAGGAGGTCAAGAAGGAGGTCCAAGAGGAGGTCGAGCGAATCATCATTAAGACGGACAAGATAGGGGTTATAGTCAAGGCGGACACGCTGGGCACGCTGGAGGCCCTGATAGCTCAACTCCAGAAGGAGGGCATACCCATAAGGAGGGCCGACATAGGCGATGTCTCCAAGGTGGATGTGTTCGAGGCGGCGGTGATAAAGCAGAAGGAGGAGGAATTCGCGGTTATACTGGCGTTCAACGTGAAGGTGAAGGAGGACGCCAAGAGGGAGGCTAGGGACAGGAAGATCCCCATCTTCACCGACGTCATCATATACAGGCTGATCGAGAGCTTCAAGGAATATTTAGAGGAGCTGAAGAGGAGGGAGGAGGAGAGGGTACTCTCTCAGGCCGTATTCCCAGCGGAAATCCTAGTCTTACCTGATTTCGTTTTCAGGAGGAGCGATCCCGCCATCGTGGGGGTTGAGGTCCTCAGGGGCAGGATAAGACCCGGTTACCCGCTGATCAATGAGAGCGGGAGGAGGGTCGGAACCATACTGGACATCCAGTACGAGGGGAACAGGGTGCCCGAAGCCACCGCCGGGCAGAGGGTCGCCATCTCGATAAAGGGCGGTGTAGTTGGGAGGAACGTTAAGGAGGGCAGGAAGCTTTACACGGAGGTGTCCGAGTTCGAGGACGATAAGGCCCGCTCCATATACTTCAGTAAGATGAGCGATGACGAAAAGGAGCTGTACAGGCGGATCCTCTGGATCAGGTACTCCCGGGGAGCCAGTTCTCCCGAGTAGTTCAACTTATATAACTCAAGTGGTCAGTTTCGGGAAGGTGATTCCACCCCATGGCAATGAGGAGAAGGAGGAGGGTAGAGGAAGAGTTCCTCGTGCTCGACATAGGCGATCCCAATACTGGTAAGACTTTTCACGTTAAGCTGCCTAAGGACAACATCCGGTTCTTCGTGGGAAGGAGAGTAGGAGAGGAGATCAGTGGAGATGCCTTCGGCCTACCCGGGTACACGTTCAAGATAACCGGAGGGACCGACAAGGACGGCTTCCCGATGCACCCCTCGCTTCAGATACCGGGGAAGAAGAAGGTCCTCCTGTCCTCACCGCCGGGATTCCATCCAAGGAAGAAGGGGGAGAGGAGGGCTAAGACCGTGAGGGGTGCTATAATCTCAGATGCCATAAAGCAGATAAACCTGAGAGTCGTTAAGGCCGGGGAGAAGTCCTTGGAGGAGCTGCTGAAGAAGGAGGAGGCGGAAGCCGAGGCCTCCTGAAGGTGATCCAATGGGAAATGAAGGTGACAGGGTCATCCTGCAGCCCGAGATGAACATAGGGACCGCTGGCCACGTGGACCACGGTAAGTCCACCCTAGTTCAGGCTCTGACGGGTATATGGCCAGAGAGGCACAGCGAGGAGCTTAGGAGGGGCATCACCATAAAGCTCGGATACGCCAACGCCGATCTGAGGAAGTGCAAGTCCTGCGAGGGAGACGACGCCAAGTGCTACACCACCATGGAGAGGTGCCCCATAGACGGGGGAGAGACGGTCCTCCTCAGGAAGGTCTCCTTCGTGGACTGTCCAGGTCACGACACCCTGATGGCCACGATGTTGGCGGGATCCACGTTAATGGACGCGGCTTTACTGGTCATAGCAGCTAACGAGCCAGCTCCGCAGCCCCAGACTAGGGAGCACCTAGTTGCCCTGAAGATAATGGATGTCAAGCAGATCATAGTGGTTCAGACCAAGATAGAGCTCGTCAGTGACGAGGAAGCCCTGAAGAACTATGAGCAGATCGTGGAGTTTCTGAAGAGCTACTTGGATGAGGTTCCCCCTATAATCCCGGTCTCCGCCCTCCATGGGGTGAACATCGGCTATTTGATCAGGGAGATGGTGAGGAGGTTCACGCCTCCACCCAGGGATCCCTCTAAACCCCCCAGAATGTACGTGGCCAGGTCCTTCGACGTGAACAAGCCTGGAACGAGGCCCGACAAGCTCGTAGGTGGAGTACTCGGAGGTACAATCATCCAAGGCAGATTCAGGGTGGACGACGAGATAGAGATAAGGCCCGGAGCCTACAGGGCTGGCAAGTTCATCCCGCTCACTACCAAGATAGTTAGCCTGAGGAGCGAGAACACCCCCCTAGAGGAGGCCTACCCCGGCGGGCTCATAGGTGTGGGGACCCTCCTAGATCCGGCACTTACCAAAGCAGACAACATGGTGGGCAACGTGGTTGGAATGCCCGGGGAGCTGCCGCCCACTTGGGTAGAGCTGGACGTGGAGGCCAAGTTCTTCGAGAAGATAGTCGGTACCAAGGAGGAGATGGAGGTCAAGAAGCCCAACAAGGGTGAGTTAATACAGCTGAACGTCGGTACGGCCACCGTGCCGGCCGTGCTGAGGGACATAACCCCCGAAGATGAGATGACCCTCCTGCTGAGGATACCCGCCACTGCCGAGCTTAACCAGAGGGTCGCCATCTCATCTAGGATAGGTAATAGGTGGAGGCTCATAGGGTACGGGCACATCAGAGGTGGGAAGGAGTACAGGCCACCCTCCTAAACCTCCAAGATTTTGATCTTCAGTCCGAGCTCAGCGATTTTCTCCTCTCTCTCCCTCTGATATCCGTCTTCAGTTCTCAGGATGACCCCAGTGGGTCCATCTAGGAGGAGAGCCTCTACCCTCGTCACCTTGAGGTCGGCCAAGACTATCTTGGGGTCGGGCAACCTCTCTAACTTCCCCCTAACCTTCCCTATGAGTTCCCTCCCCCTCCCGGTCAGTCTGTACCTGACGAAACTGTCGATGAAGGGACGCCCGCAGGGAGTCTCTACCGTGGGATAGGTGACTATCGCTCCGCAGGATCTGCATCTGTACACGGGACCTATCGAGACCAGTTCCTCGCCTGCGATAGGCCCGCATTTCGGGCAGGCGTCCCTTTCGTAGATCACCGATCCACAAGGGGTGTGGATCCAGGCCTCCATCGCTTCCAAATCGCTGGCACCGCAGGAGGGGCACTTCAGGATAGCGTATGTAGGTCCGTCACAGGAGAAGGTGGTCACCCTCTCTGATGTCAGGAGCCCCTTCCCAGCTACCCTCTCCAAGACATCGTTTTCCCCAGTGATTATCTCTTCCCTGTTTAGAAAGCTCCAAATGAAGGTTATTAGCTCCTCTCCCGTGAGGTCAACACCTAACACCGAGGAACCCCTCCTCGCAAGCCCTGTCAACATCTCTCAACCAGGAGAAGGAGCGCTCGTCCTCCAAGAAGTCAATCGCTATGGATTGAGACCTCCAGAGCGGCTTAGCCTCTCTTATTTCCGGCACCGATGAGTAACGTCCGTTCCTGACGAATCCGTCGATCGTGTAGTAGTAGGCGGCCCCCCTAAGCCTCTCGTACGGCCCGTAATCGGATTCCACCTCCCTGTAGATCAGGTTGCTCATGACGAGGGTCTCCTCACCCGGGTTAACTGTGACGTGACCGTAACCAGGCGGTATGACCACGACATCCCCCGGTGATGCCCTCACCACTATGAAGTCCACTATTTCCGAGGGCGAAGCACCCGCTCTCTGGAGGAGGTACATCGCTCTGCCGGAGTGCACCTGATAGATCTCGGGGTAGGAGGGCTTGCCAGCTGAGGGGGGCTTGTGATAGTGGCCCTTCGTCTTGGCGTACTCCCTTCCGACCATCCAAGGCGGGATTACCGTTACGTCAAATCGGGCCCACCTCCCCCTTAGCGGGGGGAGATCCCTGTACATGAAGTACGCCTCTCCATCCCCCTTGAGGGCACCGGGATTCTCCAAGACGATGACGAGATCGGAGAACCTTCTCACGCTGGGGACGACCATCTCGCCCTGGACCAGTAGCTCACCCCTCCCTTCCCTATACTCCACGCCCGGGGCTATCATCATCCGCGCTCCCAAGAATAGGTATCGAGCCAAGTTAATATTCCGGACCCTCCCGAAGTCAGGATGAAGCTCAGGCTTATTCTACTATTCCTCTTCATCTCCGCGCTCCTAATTCCTCTAATAAATACTAGCGGTCAGATAGTGTATGAAATAGAGAGGGAAAAAGTCATTCTCGATATACAGCGTTCGGGAACCGTGTACTTGAGGTACAACCTCACCCTGAAGGTGAAATCGGGGACCATAGCCCGCTACGTATCGATAGGGATGCCGTCCCCATCTTTCAGCGTGTTAGAGGCGGAGGAGATCTTCCCTGACGGTAGGATAGTTCAGGTCGATGCCGAGGAGATCAGGGAGGACTCGTACTACGCGGTGAAGATGAGGCCAAGCGAGCCAATAGATCCGGGGGAGAGTAGGACATACGTGGTGGAGGTCGAACTCAGGGACTTCATTTACGAGGACGAGACCAATCCGGGCAATGCGGGCCTCATGTTCACACCCTCGTGGTTCAACGCTCCCATCAAACTGCTCCAAGTCTTCGTGATACTACCTCCCGGGGTCTCCAAGGGGGAGGTTAAGAATCAGCCCGACTACGACAACCTGCGAGCGCTCGATGACGGCAGGATATACCTCTACTGGGAGAGAAGGGACCTCCCTCCCAACTACAAGTTTGAGATAGGGGTCTCCTTCCCGAGGGATTACGTCGAGAAGGTCGTGCCTGCCGGTGGCGGGATTCCGGACTACCTCAGCTTCATCATTGGAATCGTGTTTCTGGGAGCGATAATAATCTCTATCGTGGCCATAGTCAAGTTGTTCAAGTCGTGGATAGAGAAGCTCCCCTATCAGGCACCTGAGATCTTCGCAGAGAGCTTAGGGCCGAACAAAAACATGGCTCCAACTGAAGTAGCCTACCTGAGGAAGCTGGAAGGGGCCAAACTCGGTTACGGGCGAATTTTGGCGGTTCTCATAGCCAGCCTAGTGGAGAAGGGATTCTTGGCGGTGGAGAGCCTAGATCCGCTCAAGCTGAGGAAGTTGGAGGGATCGAAGAGGAATCTGAGGATCTACGAGAGGAGGTTCTTGGACTGTGTGATGGAGGATGGATCCCTAGACGAGGATTGCCTGATTAAGGTAATCAAGCTCATACATAGGAGGGTGGAGAGGGAGTTATCTGGGTACTCGAGGAGGGAGACACTCGCCTTCTACGACAACAAGGTGAGATCGATTTGGAGGATGATTGAGGACGCTCCCATCGAGGAGAAGCTCGATCTCGTCAGGGATAACCTAGCTTGGTTGCTTACTGATCCCTATTTCGAGAGGAACCTGAAAAGGGCATTGAGGAGGAGACCCAAGGAGGGGGTGGTCGTAACCTCCTATCCCTATCCGCTGGACGACGTGTGGATATGGTGGCCTAGAGGTGGGTGGACCTCGATTCCCCCCGCTCCGAGGGTGCCCAAGGCTCCCGATACGTCAGGAGCGCCTAGTGGCGGGGTGGACGTTCCGGTCATCCCGGACATAGAGAAAGCCGCGGATACAATCGCCAGATCGGTCGAGGAAGTCTCCTCGAATATCGTCAGGAACATAGAGGACTTCGCCGACAGGGTGGCCAAGGTCATCGTCCCCTCCAGACCCCGAGCCAGTAGGAGGAGGACGGCGTCGGTCAGCTGCGCCTGCGTCAGCTGCGCATGCGCTTGCGCATGTGTAAGCTGCGCGTGTGCCTGCGCCGGAGGTGGGGTTGGTTGATGGAGAGGGAATTTCTGACGTTCAAATTGGATGGTAGGAGGATCCAGCTCCGCATAGATCCCCTAGCCATGGGCGCCCTCGTGGTGGACGCTCAGAGAGTCGCGTACCTCAACTACACGGCAGCAATCTTCGCCAAGGCCTTCCTCTCAGGCAAGGGGTGGGATGAGGCTTACCGGGAGTTGAAGAGGATATACAGGGGAATGAGGAAGGACGAGGTGAGGAGGCACTATGAGGAGGTGATTAGCAAGCTCAGGAGATTCATTGAAGGTTACGAGGATCCCGTAACCGACTTGGGTTTCAAACCAGCCTTCCCGGACCCGTCGACCCTCGGCGCCCCCTTCAGGGTCGACCTAGCCCTCACCTACAGGTGCAATAATGCCTGCATCCATTGCTACTCCTCCAGCCCCGACGAGCGGGAGGAACTGAGCACGGACGAATGGAAGGCCGTGATAAGGAAGTTCCACGAGCTGGGGGTTCCTCAGGTCACCTTCACCGGTGGAGAGCCCACCCTCAGGGAGGACTTACCGGAGCTGGTGGCTGAGGCCCAGAGGCTCGGGATGGTCTCGGGTATAGTGACTAATGGGAGGCTCCTGACCAGAGATCTCGTTGGTAAGTTGGTAGAAGCTGGATTGGATTTCGCTCAGGTGACCTTGGAGTCCAGCGATCCCGAGATTCACGATTCCATAACCCAAGTTAGGGGGAGCTGGAAGGAGACGGTCGAGGGTCTCAAGAACCTGCTGGAGTTCGATGTCTACGTGAGCGTCAATGCGACCCTCCTGAGGAGGAACATGGGTACGGTGGAATCGCTGATCCGGTTCGTCGCTGATCTGGGTGTGGATGGGTTCTCGCTGAACAGGCTGATATACAGCGGCAGGGGCAGGGACCTGAGGGGCCTGGAGCCCTCCTTCGATGAGATGAGGGAGGTATTGGCGGAGGCTAAGGAGCTCACCACGGAGCTGGACCTGGACTTCAGGTGGTACGGGGTGACCCGGTACTGTGAGCTGGACCCGATGAGCGAGGGTCTGGGGCCGAAGTTCTGCTCGGCGTGCAGCATAACTCTAGCGGTGGAGCCTGATGGATCCGTGATACCCTGCCAGAGTCACTACAAGGTTCTGGGGCACATCCTGAGGGATCCTTGGGAGAGGATCTGGTACCACGACGAGTGTCTGAGGATCAGGGAACTCCGTTTCGTAGGAGACGCGTGTCTCTCATGCCCTCTGCTCCAAGTCTGCAGGGGAGGGTGCCCTCTAGAGGCGGAGGTGAGGCCGTATCCCAGCTCCCCACCGGAGGTGAGATCGAGTGAGTGAGCTCGCTCCCAGGGACCTGTCCTCGGCGGCTCGCCTGATCAAGGAGCACTCCGGAAGGGTGCTGGCGTTCACCGGTGCGGGGGCCTCAGCTGAGGCAGGCATTCCGACCTTCAGGGGTAAGGACGGGCTTTGGAACAGGTACAGACCGGAGGAACTGGCCACGCCCCGGGCGTTCGAGTCCAACCCCAAGAGGGTCTGGGAGTGGTACAAGTGGAGGATGTCCATGATCGCGAGGGCGGAGCCCACCTGGGCCCATAGGGTGATGGCCGACTGGGAGAGGAGGGGGATTCTCATGGGCGTGGTGACCCAAAACGTGGACGGGCTCCACCAGAGGGCCGGCTCCAAGCTGGTCATAGAGCTTCACGGTTCCATATGGAGGACCAGGTGCACCGTGTGTGGCAGGCGGTACAATCTGGGTTTCGGAAACATACCGGAGGAGGATCTACCGAGGTGTAAGGAGTGTGGAGGGCTTCTCAGGCCTGATGTGGTGTGGTTCGAGGAACCCGTTCCTATGGACCAGTTTGAGAGGGCGGAGAGGCTCTTCTCTGAGGCAGAAGTCGTGCTCATCGTGGGAACGAGCGGTGTAGTAATGCCTGCAGCCCTGTTACCCATTAACGCGGCGAGACAGGGGAAGATTTTGGTGGAAGTGAACCCCGAGGAAACTAATTTAAGTAGCTTGGCGACCATCAGGTTGAGAGGGCCTGCGGGGGAGATCTTCAGGGAGCTCGCCCGGCTGGTGGAGGAGGATCCCTCTTGGAGATAATTGAGTTCAGGCACGATTTACTGGATGAGGTCGTCTCGATCCACTGTCCCAACTGGAAGGAGATGACCTTCGATCTCCGGATCAAGGAGTGCGGGTACTGGGGCGATCCACAGGTGTTCGGCTGGTACCTGGAGGCGCTCTACTCGTCGGGCGGCAAGGCGATCGTGGCCTTGTCCGACGGGAAGGTGGTCGGTGAGGCCGAGGTGGTACCTGAAAGGTTCCTAACACCCGTGGGTGAGCACGCATACTTGCAAATGGTCTGGGTCAAGGAAGAGGCCAGGAGAACTGGTGTGGGAAGGAAGCTCGTCGAGAGATGCATGGAACTGGCTAGGGAGATGGGAATGCGCCACCTAGACACTATACCGACCGCGGAAGCTCTTCCCTTCTTCGAGAGCCTCGGCTTCAGGGAGATCGATTCCCAAGTGCTGATGGAGGCGCCCGCGAGACCGGCACCGGAACAGCCTAAAGTAGAGGACGCGACGAGAGACGAGTTCCCTGCCGCTGCTCAGATGATCGCTGGCCAAACGAGACCGTCGTCCCTCCTATGGGAGCTGCTATGGGACAGGGACAGTGTGGGCCT
>WAOH01000165.1 GCA_015521385.1 Thermoproteota archaeon | reverse complement strand
AGGCATGAGATAACACCCCCACAGCGCCGTCCTAGGGGATGGGGAGTCGACTCGCGACTCCTTGCTAACACCTACACGCACGTAAATAAAAAGATTTTTGCATTATGAGGGGATGGTGTTATAGAAGTGCGGTATAATGTCGCACTGGATGTTGCCACCGAGAGGAGTAAGGATCTTTTCACCCTCCCGGGGGTATACTCGGCATTATTGCTCAATATTGTTACAATCGCACTCCCGGGGGGTGGACTCCATGCACTCGGAGCGCACCAATCATCTATGAGATATCTGTACACATCTACCCTCTTCTCAGTAACATCCTTCCTCTCCGTGTGGAGGAGCGCAGAGTACTTCGATCCGAGGAGGTCCCTATGGACCTCATTCTTCGTTACAGTACCTCTAGCCCTAGGAGTTCCCCTAGAGGGATTGGGAATTCCCTTCTGCTCCCTATGCTACACCTCCCTCCTGCTAGCGTCACTCATATCTTGGTCAATGGGGAAGTCCCTCAGGTCCAAGGCGCTGCCCTTCATCCTAGCCGGTGAGGCAATCCTCGTCAACGGATGGTCGCTACAGCTGCTATCGGCACTACTGATTCCTATGATCTCAGCTCACCTCGTGGGAGCTGTGGTGGGTTCAGTGACCGAACCGGTAGTAGGACTCAGAGGCTTCGATGGTGTCAGGGCTCTAGCGGACATAGTGCTGGGAGATTCGGGGACATCCCTAGAGGAGAGGTTGGTGGAGAGAGGAGTGAAGGGGTTCGCCACCTATGACATCGTAAGGTTGGGAAATTCCGTGATAACGACCGCGGATGTTCATCCCGGACCCTTCAGGATGGGGAGTCACGACCTCCCAAAGAAGATCGTGCTTCGCCTCAGAGATGTTGGTTTGGATCCGATCTTCCTGAGGAGGGCATGCTCCCACGAGAGGAACCTAGCCTCATCTGGGCTAGCGGATGATCTTGTGGAGGAGATCGTGAGGTCAGTAGACAAGGCCTCCAGCTGCTGTGTGGGAGAGCCGGTGTTCGTCTCGAGCGATGAGTTCGAGGTCAGCGCCCAGAGATTCGGTGAAGTCCTGCTCTTCACCGTCTCGGGCAGACCCCTAGAGAGCTTTGAGGACATCCCCTACGAGATTGAGGGGCTTTTGGCCGAGGAATTGGGAGTCAGGGTCTCCGTTGTGGATAGGCATGATTCCCTCAGGAGTGACTGGTACGAAATGGCCTTCGTCGATTCCGAGTTGGGTAGAAAGTTGGTTGAGATCCTCCTAAGGGCGGGAAGGGCCGCCTTACAGAGCAAGTGTGCGAATAGTGCGCTTGCTGGGTACCGGTGGGATGATCCACGCTGGCCCTCCGTGGGCCCTGGGGGAGTGGGGGTGCTCACTATGAAGGTAGGTGATGTCTTCATCTCCTACATGATGATCGACGGTAACAACATGATCCCCGAGCTGAGGGACCTGATAGATGACCTCTCCCCACCGGGAGTCAGGGTGATAGTCTCCACGACTGACACCCATGAGACGATCTCCACCAAGAACAGATATAATCCGGTCGGTAGCGAGTGCCGTAGCGACGAATGCTTGAAGGAGAGAGCCTCCTACCTCATCAAGTTAGTGGAGGAGTCGATCGATTCCATGACTGAGGTGGAAGTCAGGTGTTACAGGGGGGAGGTGGAGACCGTGTTCATGGGGAGTGAGTTAATGGCTATGCTCTCATCCCTGATGAGATCGAGCAAGTTGGCTAAGCCACTGCTAGGATTGGCGATGCTCCCCCAGATCGTGCTCCCCCTTCTGTGGATCTGAGTCGCATCTAAGGCGGGATAAGATTTATCTAGGGGAGCACCTTACAATCCATCCGGGCCCGTAGCTCAGCATGGAAGAGCACCCGGCTTTTAACCGGGGGGTCGCGGGTTCGAATCCCGCCGGGCCCGCCACTGGGGTGATCCAATTGGGCGACCTTGAGGTGGCAAAGGAGCTCTTGGAGAAGGCCAAGAAGGAGCGCTCGGAGGTGAAGAGGTACTTAACGCTCATCAGGGAATCCATGATACATTCTTTTAGGGCGGGACTCAGCAAGCTGGGGATAGAGGCTGATCATGAAAACGTCCTGAGGCTCTATCTCACAACTCCCCATGCCTACAGACCTTCCGTGGGGGAACCGGAGCTCGAGGAATTCGAGTTCAGGTTCGGCCTCATAACGTCCGACAAGCTCGGTGCGATGGTCGTGGATGATAGATTTCTGGACGCTACCCTAGATCTAGCTGAGAGGATATACTTCTGGGCCGAGTCGATGAGTAAGAAAATGGTGGGGTCGGTGTGATCATTCGAATCTGAGTGCCTTGGCGGGTTCCAGCCTCGCCGCCTGCAAAGCAGGTGGTAGCGCTCCCAGTATGGTTATGAAGAGGGTCACGCCAGCTATGGCCATCGCGTGCTCAGGCAGTAATGTGGGGGTTACGACGAAGGATGTGGCGTGGGGTCCCCCCACCTCTCCGGGACCCATTATGGCCGCTAGGAGTAGCGATGCTCCATATCCCAAGAGCATGCCCGATATTATGGCGATGCTGCTCATGAGGATCCCTTCGAAGAGGAAGGAGATGGCTACGTCCCTCTGAGAGGCACCCATCGCCCTCATCACCCCTATTATCCTAGTACGCTCGGTCACCGCGGTGTACATTGCGTTCATTATCCCTATGGATGCGACGACTATGGTCATGGCAGCTATCGCCCCCAAGACGAGCAGGGACATGTTAACTACGGTATCAAGCTGCTTCTGAATGTCTTTCATGGCTATCGGGAAGGCGGTGTCTCCGTATTCCTCGCTAAGCTGATCTACAACCTTGTCCACGCTCTCGACATCCTCGGCTATTATCGCCAATATGGTGTAGCTTCTCTGACCCATCAGCTTGACGTAAAGCTTCATGGCGTAATCTATGGGGGCCAGTATGGACCTGTCGACATCCGCTATTATGGATGTCCCGTACGGCGCGGCGATCCCGTATATCCTAGGCCTAGTCGTGAGGATATCGTCGTAGGAAACCTTCACATTGAGTCCGATCAGTCCCTCGATCTCGTCCGGTGGTAGTTCGTTCACCAGTTTGTATCCCAGTACCACGGCCTCCTCCTTCGGGTTAGGTGGCCAGTCTCCGTACAGGAGCTCTATGTCGGGGAAGACATCCTCGACGTAGTTCATATCGACGCCCATAACCACGTAGGTCTTGCTCTTCCCGAAGATTGTGAGGTTCATCGGGATCCTTATCAAGGGCATTACGGCCTCCACTCCCTCCATCCCCTCTATCTTGCTGACATCCAAGTCGTCGAACATCTTCTCCCGAGCCGAGAGGTAGATCAGTCTCATGCTGCTGCCTTTGAATATGTCCTTGAGAGCCAAGCCATACCCGGTGGCGAACGATATCACTGCTGTCAGGGTCAGGACTCCCAGGAATATCCCCAGTAGGGTGAGCGCTGCTCTCTTCCTCCTGCTCATCATGGCCTTGTAGGAGAACTTCACAATGTCACGGGACTTCAACCTCCTCAGACCTCCTGCCGAATACCACCTTACCCACAACCAGCCCTATTACCAAGCCAGCCACGGCCCAAACCACCGCATAACGCGGATCCGTCATGTTAACTGCTGTCTTAGATGGTTGCTCTGTTGGCTGGGGGCCTTCGACCGAGACCTCCCTCCTAGCCTCCTTCCAGTTCTCTGGCGAAGCGAGGTACTTCACAACTACGCCTATCTTGGGTGGGAGCTTATCCTCCGATACCTGGCACGATAGGGCGAAGCCCGTGCTCTCTCCCTCATCTAACTCCCCTAGGTAGGTGGACGTACCCACGCAGACTCCCGATTCTATGGTCACATTGATGTTGTCGGCCTGCCTATTACCCACATTCGCCAGATTGCCCCTGATCCTCAGCTTGCCCTTGCTGTAGCTGGCCTCCAGTGAGGAGATGACCACCCTAGCTTCCTCTATCCTCCCAAACCCTACCTCGGTGCTGAGCTGCTTGGTCACGTCCTCGTCGTCTTCCTTCTCCGTGTAGGTGAACGAGAGACTGAGCCTGTAGGATTTACTGTCCTCTGACGGTAGGAGGCTCAGCTTTATGCTCCTAGAGTCGCCAGGGGTCATGTCACCCAGATCGAAGAGGGTGGGGCCCAGTACAGTAATCGTCTGGGATGAGAGCTGGAGCTTCACCTTTCTAGCCGTCTCATCCCCCACGTTCTTCACGACCAGGTTGACATCGTTGGGTATGCCTGCGTAGAGCATGTGCTTATCCGAGAGCACGATCAGGCTGGGGGATGCTTCCTCCTCTTCCTCGTTCTTTTCAACTAGTTGGACGGTGAAGACCTTGGATACGCTGTAGTCCTTCCCTCCGCTGGTGTAGTGCACCAAGACAGCCACTTTGTCCGTATCCTGGTCCAAATTCTCATCTGCGTAGGCCCCTATGTCGTACCTGACCGAGGCCCCGGGAGTAAGCAGCGCGCCCCCGCTTATGGAGGGGTTCAGTATCCTGATCAGTGAGGCGCTTATCTGTATTGAGGTTATGTGAGCGTCCTCCTTCCCGACATTCCTCAGGATGAGGTATAGCGTGGAGGCTTCCCCCTTGACCACCTTCCCGCTGAGGGTGAAGTCAACTGAGGACCTCCCCTTCACTTCCAAGCTGAAGGTGAATTGATTGGCACCGCTCTTCACCACATCTCCGTCCTCATCGAGTATCTCATAGCTGAGGTTCACCTCGAAGTCGTACCATCCGGGAGGGGTCTTCGTCGGGATTTCCACGCTGAAGGTGAGTGCGAATCCCTCCCCGTCCTCGAACCTGTCCCTGCCAAGCTGTATTCCAGGAATTAGCCTCTCAACGTTACCCCCATTGGGATTCCTGAGCGGCGAAGGTATCTTCAGTACAGCCTCCAATGGCCTCAGAGTGCGATTTTCCTCTACGGAGACCTGGAATATCGCTGTCAGGGGGACCACTCCATCTCCCGAGTGGACTATCAGCGCCTCCTGCTGGGTTCCCCATCCGTAATCCACCAAGGTCACATGGCCCTTGATGGCCGACAGGGGCAGCAAGGGAATCAAAAGGAGGATGAGAATGGCTCCTTCAATACTACGCCTTGACATCCGGTATCACCTCTCCCAATATTTTACCATCCCTTATCTTCACGATGCGATCGGCCATTTCGGCCATCTTCTGGTCGTGGGTGACCATCACGACCGTTCGGCCCTCCTCAACCAAAGACCTCAGGATGCTCATTACCTGCAATCCGGAGGCCGTATCCAAGTTACCGGTGGGCTCGTCAGCGAGTATGACTATAGGATCGTTTGCTAGAGCCCTCGCTATCGCCACTCTCTGCTGTTCCCCACCGGAAAGCTCGGTTGGCCTGTGATTGGCCCTGTGCTCTAGACCCACAGCAGAGAGGAGTTCCATTATCTTTCTCCGGCGGTTACCGTTGTACTCCCCTATGGCCAAGGCCAGTTCCACGTTCTCGTAGGCGGTGAGCCACGGGACCAGATTGAACGTCTGGAATATGAAGCCTATCGTCCTCCTCCTAAGGAAGGTGGCCTGCTTATCCGTGAGCCTCATCACATCCTTGCCGAATATCCTCACGGTTCCCGAGGTGGGTTTCGTGAGCAAGCCCAGTATGCTCAGCAGGGTCGTCTTTCCGCTGCCCGATGGACCCATCACGGCGACGAACTCACCCTTTCGAACCACTAGGGAGATACCCCTCAGCGCCTCCACATAGTTCCTCCTAGTTCCGTACCTCTTACGGACATCCACCAGCTCATAGACCGTATCTTCCTGCATTGGAGGGCACCTTCGTCACAAAGTTTAACATAGCTTAGTTAATAAACATTGCTAAGTTATTCTTGACTACATGGCCTAGCCAGAGGCGGGTTTTTCTTTATCTCCCTCGCTTTCGCTGGGGGATTGAAACGCTGGAGGGAAGGGTGAGGGGACTCAATCACTTAGTTACTGATCCTGAGAGTGCTGTTCTAAAGGTTCTGTCCGGCAGGAGGAAGGTGAGCATCGGTATAAGCGGGTTCGGCTCCTCGGGATACCCCAAGATCATCCCAAAGACGATAGCCGAGCTTTACGATGAGGGGAGGCTTTCCACAAGGATCGCACTACTTACAGGGGCCTCCGCCTACCAAGTGGATCAGATACTGGGGGAGAGAAACCTCGTGGAGAGGAGATACCCTTATCAGTATAGCCCAGTGATGAGGGAGCTCATAAACTCGGGCGAGGTAGAGTTCTACGACTTTCATCTGGGGGAGTGGCCTCAGTACCTGAGATCTGGTTTCCTCAGCTCGAAGATAGGATCATTGGATCTAGCAGTGATAGAGGCCGTTTACGTGGATGAGAAGGGGATCGTACCGTCGATGAGCGTGGGAGCTGTGGACGCGTTCGTCTCCGAGGCGAGGGAGGTCATAGTGGAAGTGAACCCGGATATTCCCGAAGAGCTGATCGGCGTGCACGACATATACTCCCCAGGAGTTCCACCGAACCGAGAACCCATACCGGTGAGGGATGTGAGCGACAGGATAGGGAAGGACAGGCTCTCTGTACCCGAGGGGAAGATAGCGGCCATAGTGGAGTCCCACGGACATGACAGAGGAGGGGATGTCGGGGAGCCAGGTCCCGTGGAGAGGAGAATAGCCGACAACCTCCTTGGCTTCTTGGAGAGGGAGATCGATGAGGGGCGCGTCCCGGAGAGGATGCTACCGATAGAGTCCGGCGTGGGCACCGTGCAAGATGCCGTCATGTCCGCCCTAGCGGAAGCCGGGATAAGGGGCCTCAGAGCTTGGACTGAGGTGGCTCAGGACTCGTTCTACAAGATGATGGCTGCTGGCGAGATGGAGTACATTTCTGCAACTTCCCTGATGCTCTCACCCAAGGGCAGGGAATTCTTCTTCTCCAACTTGAGAGATTTCAGGGAGAGGACCGTCTTGAGGCCTCAATCCGTCACCAATGATTGGGAGGTGATCAGGAGGCTGGGGGTCATAGCGATGAACACGGCCGTGGAGGTGGACATCTACGGATTCGTTAACAGCACCCACATCATGGGTACGCACGTGATAAACGGGATAGGAGGATCTGGGGACTTCGCCAGGGCCGCTTACATGAGCATATTCATAACACCCTCCACTAGGAAGGATGGGAGGATCAGCTGCATCGTCCCCATGGTGAGCCACGTCGATCACATAGATCACGATGTCGATGTTGTCGTGACCGAACAGGGAGTGTGCGATCTTAGGGGGAAGTCTCCCAGGGAGAGAGCTAGAGAGATCATAGAGAACTGCGCACATCCGGATTATAGAGATCAGCTCCTAGAGTACTTCGAGAGGGCGATCAGGGAGGTTGGGGGTCACATGCCCGTACTGCACAGGGAAGCCCTGTCCTGGCACATGAGGTATCGGGAGCGCGGGGACATGCGCGCGGGGTGAGGTGAGGGGAGATGATAGTCCCTTTCAGGGGTAAGAGGCCCTCAATTAACGAGACGGCGTTCGTTGATCCCGGCGCGCGAGTGGCCGGGGACGTAACCTTGCTCGAGGACAGCGCCGTATACTTCGGTAGTGTAGTGAGGGGCGACGATGACTCCGTGGTCATCGGCCCTGAGACCGGGATACTCGAGCTCTGTCTGATTGAAGCCCCGGCAGGCCATCCTGTGGAGATCAGGAGGGCCCTGATATCCCATTCGGCGGTGGTTCACGGGGCTAAGGTGCTGGAAGACGCGGTCGTCGGGATAGGCGCGAGAGTGCTGGACGGCGCGGTCGTCGGGGAGGCCGCCGTGGTAGGTGCGGGGGCCCTCGTTCCTCCAGGGAAGGAGGTACCCCCGGCCACCCTCGTGCTCGGCGTACCGGCCAAGGTGGTCAGGGAGCTGAGCGAGGATGAGATAAGGAAGTTCAGGAGGGAGAGGGAGATAGTCATAGAGAAGGCCAAGATCTACAGGGAGATGTTCGAGAAGTTAGCCCAAGGCCCTTATAGATCTCTCGAATAGGATCACCAAGTTAGCTAGGTTTTTCCCCAGATCCTCCTCTATCCTCCTTAGGAAGGCTTCCCTGAGCTTGTCCTGATCCAATTCGAGCTTCTCCTCCATCTGTCTCAGGTTGTACGTCGCGAGCCTAACTATATCTTCATCCTCGTCCGTGGGCGGTTTCGCCAGCATGGCGCTCTTAACCAGCTCGAAGCTCTCCAAGAAGGAGGTCTTATCGGTGATAGGGAGCTCTTCCACGTAGGTTCTGGCCATGAGATCCACTATCGAGGAGAGCCTGTCCTCGGGGAGGTACTCCCCAGCTAGGGACAGGGTCCTCACCGTTTCGAAGAGCGCCTGTATCACGGTACTCATCTTGGAGAAGGATTGTCACGACGTTATAAGCTCTCCTCCACATCAAGCTTATTACAGGGTCCGCAGGATCCTCGCCTATGGAACTGGCCCTCTTCGGCGATGTGAGAGAACTCTGGGATGATGCCTTCTCCAAGCTCCGCGGGAGGATCAGCCTACCAGTGGAGATTGCCGCCGAACTAGTGAATGAGGTGAGGGAGAGGGGGCTTGAAAGCGTGCTATACCTGACCGAGAAATTCGATGGGGTCGCATTATCCAAGGAAGAGGTGTATGGATCCCCGCACGACTATAAGGTGAATGAATTCGTGTTGGAACCCTATGAGAGGCTATACACCTGCGCCGTATCCCTACTTGATGGGAGGGAGTGTTCTGTCGGGGGTTTCAGGACCCGACTGGAGTGGGTGAAGGAGGGTACGATATCGGAGCCTGTGGAGAGGGTTGGTATATACGTTCCGGGTGGGAGGTATCCCCTACTTTCCTCCCTGCTCATGTCGTTAGCCCCTGCCAAGGCAGCGGGAGTTGAAGATTTCGTCGTGGCTACCCCTCCGAGGAATTTCAGGCTGATAGAGGGGCTAGCCGCCCGGTTGGGCGTTGATGAGATCCTGAGAGTTGGTGGGGTACAGGCCATAGCTTCCCTCGCTTACGGACTCCCCGAAGTCAACCTCGAACCGGTCGATATGATCGTGGGACCCGGGAACTCCTACGTGACGGCAGCCAAGGCCGTCGTCTCGAGGGATGTGAAGATAGATCTCCTGGCGGGACCTTCTGAGGTCCTCATTCTCTACGATGGTAGCTTCCCCATCGAATTCGTGGTCATGGACATGCTCGCCCAAGCGGAGCACGGACCCGACTCCATTTCCCTAGCCCTCGTCACATCCAAGGAACTGGCCCTCAAGTTGAGGGAGGAGCTCGATAGATACTCGGGAGACGAGAGGATCTCCTCCCTCAGGGAGAGGGGTGGCATACTGTACGGGGACAGGAGATCCTTGGAGAGGTTCAGCGATGCCTTCGTACCTGAGCACTTGGAGATAATGGGGAAGTTCGATGCAGGCCTGGCTGGAGCCGTGTTCGAGGGTGTGGGGGTGGTGTACGGTGATTACGGCTACACGGGGGCGAATCACATCCTACCCACCGGAGGTACCTTGATGGAGAGACCCGGTCTCAGTCCGTTCTCGTTCTTCAAGGACTTCTCCGGAGTGCACGTTTACAGGCAGAGTGGAACCTTGAAGGTTCAGGCCTCGATCTCGGGAAAGGTCGCCAGGTTCGCGAGGCTGGAGGGTCTGGAGTACCACGCCAGATCCGCCGAGGTTAGAGGAAAAATTTATAAGGGCCCTGATGCTGGCCCCAGCAACGGGGTGACATGATGGGGGATTTAGTTCACCTCTAGGAGAGATTTCCTCAAGTTGGCAGTCGTTGGGGCTGCCGGTCTAATCGTCGGTGGTTCTGCCGGCTACTTTTATGGATCTTCCGTCTCTCAGGCGAAGATTGAGCAGGAGGCGAGTGAGGCTAGAAGGCAGCTCTCTGGAAAAGTCGCCATGTACGACTGGAGCAATAACAACAACCCCTTCGTCTTCGAACTCTTCAGGGACGAGACGGGCGTTGATGTAATCTACGACGTGTTCGACAGCGATGATGAGGCATTTGCCAAGCTCGAGGCGGGCGGGAGCGGCTACGACATCGTGGTGCTCACCGATAAGTATGTGAGGAACGCCATAGAGAGGGGGTATGTCAGGAAGCTGGACAAGGAGCTTATTCCAAACCTGAAGTACTTGGATCCCAAGTTCAGGGAGCTCGAGTACGATCCCGGGAATAACTACTCTGTCCCGTACGGATTCGGTAGTACCGCTATAGGTCTCAACTCTGACGAGGTGAAGGATCTGAGTAGCTGGAAGCAGTTCTTCGATCCCAATTACTTGCAGAAGTATAAGAAGAAATTCTCCATGCTGGAGGATCCGCCCGAGGTAGTGTTCGCCACAAAACTGTACTTGGGGAAGGACTTGGATGACTGGAGCGATTCCACGATGGAGGAGGTGAAGGAGGCTCTCATAAAGCAGAAACCGTATATAGCGGGTTACTTCAGCACGGACAAGTACCTCCCGGGATTAGAGAACGGGTCCCTGCTGGCCGCCCACGCCTACAACGGGGATGTGCTTACCATGAAGTACGGCGACGGGTTCAAGAACATATCCTACCTGATCCCGGAGGAGGGAGCGATAGCATGGATAGATAATATGCTCGTCCCCAAGGATGCTCCAAATCCGGAGGCGGCCCAGGCACTCATAAACTACCTAATAGATCCATTGGTGGCTGCTTACAAGACGATCTCCGTCTACATAGCGATGCCTATACCTGCGACGAAGAAGCTCCTCCCCTCCGAGCTGGCCGAGGAGCCCGCTCTCATACCTCCACCTGACCTCATGAAGAAGTTGTACTTATCCCCAGTGATGACCGACGAGAAGAGGGCCAAGATCAACGATATATGGGAGCAGGTGCTCGCAGCCTAGGGTGGAAAATTTTGGTCTCGATACCGAGGGGGTTCAGGGACTTCCCCCCTCCATTTATGATCCTAAGGAAGCGGATCATGTCGAGGATAGAGGAGGTATTCAAGCGCTACGGCTTCGATCCGTTCGAGACTCCCGCGTTGGAGTACTGGGAGACCGTCAAGGGTAAGCTGGGGGAGGAGGCGGAGAGCCGGCTCATGTTCATATTCCCCGACTTCCTCAGTAAGGAGTGGTACACCCTCCGGTACGAGCTCACCTTCCCCCTAGCTAGGTACATGGCCATGCACCCGGAGACGCCGCTGCCATTCAAGAGGTACCACATAGGGAGGGTATGGAGGCACGAGGAACCTCAGAGGGGCAGGTACAGGGAATTCTGGCAGTGCGATGCGGATGTGGTGGGCAGCCCATATCCAGAGGCCGATGCCGAGGTGATAAGCCTGAACATCGAGGTGATGAGGGAGTTCGGTTTCAGGGATTTCACGGTGAAATTGAACGACAGGCGGCTCCTAACGGGTGTTTTCGAGGAGGAGCTCGGCATTTCCAACCCGATCCCCGTCTACAGGTCTATAGACAAGTTGGACAAGATCGGTGAGGAGGGAGTGAGGGCGGATCTCCTATCTAAGGGGATGCACGAGGATCTGGTCGATAGGATAATGGGGCTCATCTCCAAGAGGGGGAAGTTCTACGAAATAGCTGAAGACCTAGGCTCCATTAGAAATGAGGCTGTATCAGAAGCGCTAAAGCATCTGGAGGAGATCTTCTCGATAGTGGGTGATGAGAGGCTGGTCTTCGACCTGTCTCTGGTCAGGGGCCTCGAGTACTACACCGGACCCGTATTCGAGACAGTGGTGAGAGAGCCCAGAATAGGCTCACTGGCAGGGGGCGGAAGATACGACAGGTTGATCGGTATGTACTCCAATAGAGATGTCCCGGCCACCGGGGTGAGCGTGGGCGTTGAGCGACTCATCGATGCAGGTCTGGAGCTCGGAATATTCGACTTGGACGAGAGGAGTTACGTGCAGGTGTTCGTGGTGAGCGTCAGGAGGGATAGCTGGAGGTATGCCTGGAGGGTCGCTGAGATGCTGAGGAGGGAGGGGTTCTACGTTTCCCTCGATCTGATGAGGAGGAGTCAGTCTAGTCAGAGGGAGTACGCCCGAAAATTAGGAGCTAAGATCGTGGCGTTCGTGGGACCCAAGGAGGAGGAATCTAGGACCGTTACACTCTACACAGAGCAGACCAGAATGACGGTAGACCTTAAAGAGGTAGTCGGTTCCGTGAAGAAGCTTCTCTCCCAATCTTAACCCTGAAATCGGTCTCCAAGGCAGCTACCTCATCCAATAGGGATCTTATGTCGTTCACGAATGAGGGGAACTTGGAAATCGGGACTATGGGGACGCCTGACTTGGACAGCTTGACGCCGAAATCCAGCCAAGTGACGATGCACGGTACCATGACACCGTGTCCGGGCTCCGGGCGAACATCCGCCAGTGAACGTCTTTCAATAGCGTGCTTCAGGGCTATCGTCCTGAGGTATTGGTGCTCAGCGGCCTCGAATATCTTGTAAACCTTGGGGGAATTCCCCTTCGACCACATCTTGCAGTCGAGAACTAGCGTCACCTCGTGGTCGGAGGCCACTACATCTATCTCGTACCTCCTTCCATCTAATGTGAATCGAAGACCTCTCTTCGTGGAAAATCCGGATATTTGAAGTCCTCTCTCGCATAACCCCTCGAAGTCCCTCCAATTGAGGAGCGCTATTGCCTTCTCGGGACTCACCCCGATTTTTATGAGAAGGAAGGCCACTCCAACCGGGTCGCTGCTCGGATCTCCTCCCAGCTCCTCCTCGAGGTATGAGAGAAGATTAGCTGGGATCACGTCCCACCTGCCGCTCACCATGAGATGGATGCTCCTCAGAGCCTCTTCCCTCAGTTCCACACGGTATGGAACCCCGTGAAGATTTACATTTTATCGCGTTCTGGTGCTAGGTGGGTGATTCTTGAAGGTATTCACATCTACTTTCTCCTTCGAGACGAGGGGGGAGGTCGATTTCATCGATATAACCCGTGACATCGAGGGGATAGTTAGGGAGAGCGGTATTAGAAATGGGATAGCTGTGGTCTTCGCACCCCATGCTACTGGGGCCATTATAATCAACGAGAACGATCCATCCCTGCTGGAGGATCTGAGAGATACCCTTGAGAGGATAATCCCCCGTCACGCCGGGTATAGGCACCCAGTGAATGCTCACTCCCATCTCAGATCCATCCTGATGGAACCCAGCAAGGTGCTCCCCGTGATCGGGGGATCTCTAGCGCTGGGGACCTGGCAGAGCGTTGTGTGGGTGGAGGTGGACACCCACCCACGCACCAGAAAGGTGATAGTCACTGTCCTTGGGGACTAGCGGGTTCCTCCACGAACAAAGCGAACAAGAGCAGGCTGAAGAGTCCGATGGAAGCGCTGGCTATGAAGGACAGCGCCGCACCCGGTAAGGTGATTCCTCCCACCTGTATGGTACGGGGGGCGAAGTCCTTGTAAAGCTGACCCCCCACTATCGGGCCTAACACCGCTCCGACATTGAACATAGCCTGTACAGTTCCGAACACCTTCCCCCTTATGCTCCTCGGGGCTATATCAGCTTGGAGCGCTCTGAACGACGGTATGTACATGTTGAAGGCGATGGACCTGACGGTCGATATGATCGTGAGCCCCTCCACATCCTTTGCGGTTGGTATCAGCAGGGTCATCAGACGTGAGAAGACCCCGGCTATTAGGATCAGTGGTTTCCGCCCAAACCTGTCGCTCAACCTCCCTCCAGGATAGGCAGCCGCCAATCCGAAGAGCCCTGAGATCGTCGTGACCACCGCTATCGCTGCCGGGTCCGACGAAATGAACTGAATTATGTAGAGGCTCATTATCGGTGCTATGAAGCCCATCGCAAATCCATTGGCCAGGGCCATCACGTAGATCGTGTTTATGCTCCTCCTGACCGATCGAGGGAGTCTGACATCTGTCTTGAGCGCTTCCATAGCTTTTTTAGCGAGCTCTACCCTGTCCTCCTTGAGCAGTAGTGAGAAGAGTATGGAGAATGCTGATATAATCGCCAACCCGATGAAGGGGAACTTTAGCGCTTGTTCGACATCCCTTATCCCCAGGAAGTGGATCCCGAATTTGTAGATACCCACACCTATGGCTGGACCCCCTATCATCGCCAGATTCGTTAAGGTCATGTATATCGCCATCGATCTGCCCCTCATCTCGCTCGGAACGCTGTCCATCAATAGGGCCTCGGCGACAGGCCAGACCATGGCCGATGCGATTCCCTGGAGCCCCCTAATCGCATAGAGGTCATAGACGTTGGTGGATAAGATGTATGCATAGGCGAGGAGTGAGTATATGACTGAGCCCGCCGTTATCAGCTTCTTCCTTCCAATCCTGTCACTGAGGGAGCCGAAGTATCTGGCGAAGAAGGCTCGGGTGAGCATGAATGCTGACATCATCAGCCCGTACTCCACAGCGTACTGGGAAGCATGCTCTATGACACCCAGCTCTTCAGGGAGTTCGGTTATCCCCCCTTCCAAGTAGACCACGTAGTAGGGGAGAATGGGGGATATGGCACCGAATCCCAAGGATATGACGAATCCGACCAGTGAGAGTATGATGATGTTCCGCTTTTCCATCTCGAATGCCTCCTCGGAGATCGGAGCCCGGAAACCCTGTGCGGAGTTTCCCGTACAGTAATGCTTTTAACTGTTGAAGGTTCCCCGACCCAACCCGTTCCATGGGGGTGCAACTATGGGGGATCTAGTTTGGCCTTAAGAAACCTCTCTTGAAGGAATCTCCTCTCTCCCTGCCTGAGACAACTGTTTGCACATCCACATCCGGAACATCCACCGTCCTGCCTAGCTTCTCAGAGGGAGGTGTCCTCAGATGATAAGGGTGGACCTCAGCCAAGAGGAGATACCAGTCTATTGGTACAACATAGTCTCGGATCTGCCAGATCTACCGCCACCAATCCATCCAGCGACGAAGGAACCATTGGGACCCAAGGATTTCTACCCACTATTCCCTAAGGAGTGCGTGGATCAGGAATTCTCGAGGGAGAAGTTCATCAAGATACCTGAGGAGCTGAGAGAGTTCTACGTGAGGATCGGCAGGCCCACGCCCCTGTACAGGGCCAAGAGATTGGAGGAATACCTCAGGACACCGGCGAGGATATACTATAAGAGAGAGGACGTGACGCCGACGGGGAGCCACAAGCTTAACACGGCATTGGTGCAGGCCTTCTGCGCCGCAAAGGAGGGGCTTGAATACCTGACAACCGAGACGGGTGCGGGTCAGTGGGGAAGTGCTCTGTCCTACGCGACCTCAATGATGGGGCTGAGAGCTCTAGTCTTCATGGTCAGGATTTCCTATCAGCAGAAGCCCTACAGAAAGCTCGTGATGAAGCTCTACGGGGCGGACATCGTTCCATCACCGAGTGACAGAACTGAGATCGGCAGGAAGTACCTCGAGCAGGATCCGAATCACCCGGGCTCCCTAGGCATAGCCATAAGCGAGGCCATCGAGACGGCAATGAAGGACGAGAAAGCGAAGTACTCTCTGGGCAGCGTTCTAAATCACGTACTATTGCACCAGACGGTGATAGGATTGGAGGCCAAGAAGCAGATGGAGATAGTGGGAGAGAAGCCGGACGTGCTCATAGGATGCGTTGGGGGCGGGAGCAACTTCGCTGGGCTCACCTTCCCCTTCATAGAGGAGATTCTGAGAGGGAAGGAGGAGTATAAGATTGTAGCTGTCGAGCCGAGGGCGTCTCCCTCGCTCACGGAGGGGGAGTACAGGTACGACTTCGGGGACAGCGCAGG